>NZ_DATBNB010000733.1 GCF_036554565.1 Longimicrobium sp.
CGGGGTAGAACTTGGAGAAGTGGCGGCCCATGATTTCGGCCGCCGCGTAGCCGTTGATCCGCTGCGCTCCCTCGTTCCAGCTGGCGACCCGGCCCTGCGTGTCGAGCATGAAGATGGCGTAGTCGCGTACGCCCTGGACCAGGGTGCGGAAGCGTTCTTCGCTCAGGCGCAGCGCCTGCTCGGCCGCACGCCGCTCGGTGAGGTCGCGCGTGACCTTCGCGTAGCCCACCAGGGTGCCGTTGGAGTCGCGGAGCGCGGTGATCACCACGTTGGCCCAGAAGCGCGAGCCGTCTTTCCGCACCCGCCACCCCTCGTCCTCCACCCGGCCGTCGCGCGCGGCGATCTCCAGCTCGATGTCCGTCTTGCCCCGCGCCACGTCTTCGGGGGGATAGAAGATGGTGAAGTGCTTGCCGATGATCTCGTCCGGCGTGTAGCCCTTGAGCCGCTGCGCACCGGCGTTCTAGCTGAGGATGTTGCCCCCCGCGTCGAGCGCGAAGATGGCGTAGTCCACCACGCTCTCCACCAGCAGGCGGTACAGCCCGCTGCCCTCCAGGGCGGAGGCTGGGCCGCCGGCGAAATCCGCCGCCTCGGTTTCCGACACCGACCGAAGCACGCCCAGCGGGGTGGTGCGCTGAGGTCGGGGTTTTTCAGGGACCGCCATGGGTGGGCTCGGATGGGTCGAAGGGTCGGGTCAGGGATCGGCTTCAGCCCCGAGAAGAATCACTGCTGAAGTTGCGGCACGGATCGTTCCAACTCGCGAGGCTTCATCCGCGCAAAACCCTTCCTGAGTTCTGTCAAAGTTTTGATTCGCTGCTCCACCCCGATCACGAAGACGCCGAGGACGGATTGCAGTTCTCTGCGTCCTCTCTGTTTTCTCTGCGCCCTCCGCGTGAAACAGCAGTAAAACCCAGCTTTGGATGGACTGCTGGGTCAGGCGCCGACGTAAGCATTGTTCGATGCGACCACCGACCGCTCACCGGCGACGGACTGTCGCTCAGGGTGAGGGGTCCGAGACAGAGCACCTTGAGCGTAGAAGAACGCCGCGAGGGCCAGGCTCTCGCGGCGTTCTACGCAGGCGGGTGAGAGGATGGTCGCGCCGGGCCCGCCAGCCCGCTTCCTCACCCCTTCCCGCACCGAGGATCGCTACCTTAGCCGACGCTTCTGCACGCCGACCAGGCTCCGAAGAAGATGTCGATGAGCCCATGGCGAATGGTGCCTCCCACCGCGTTGCCCACCAGGTGCCCGGAGAAGTGGAACTCCGTGCCTGAGCCAGCCGGGTCCGCGACGGTGAAGTGGACGTTTGTGTCCTCGTCGAACATGTCCTTCGCCTGCCGCCACGTCCCCGTGACGGAGGTTTCTCCTCCGCTTACAGTTACGGTGCCCTGGTACGCATCCGGGCCCGAAGCTTCGAACGTCGCCGTGTACGTGGCGGTGGCTGGGCGCTCCCTCGTGCGCACGAACAGGGTCCACGTACCTACCACGCTTTCGAGTGTCTCGGTCATCGAATTATCATCCTGGTCTTGATGAACGTTTGGTCCTATTCCGGAAATGGTTCCGGAACTCCTTGCGCGAGCAGCGGGCCCCGGTCGCCTACCTAGAGTAACGTTTCTGTGTTTCGTTCACAATCTTTTTAAGCCATTGCGCTGGTTCACCCCAGGTCAGGGGTGTCGCGCCCGCAGATCGATGATCCAATCGGCATGGGCCAGCACGGCCGGTGGTCCTTGATGATGAGCCGCATCGCCACACGAACCGCCTGCGTCCATGCAGCGATTGGAGATGGGCGACGGAGACAGGGGTGCCTGGCCGGCGCCGGGGCCCAGGTCGATGATCCGGTCGGCGTGGGCGCTTGTGCAACGCTGGCGGCGTTCCCGCGACTCGCTCAAGGAGGTGCAACCAGCCTCAACCCGCCACCCACGTACGCAGCCAGGTGCTCGCCCGTGAGCGTGGAGCGCGCTGCTACCAACTCCGCGGGGGTGCCCTCGAAGACGATGCGGCCGCCGTCGTGGCCGGCGCCGGGGCCCAGGTCGATGATCCAGTCGGCGTGCGCCATCACCGCCTGGTGGTGCTCGATGACGATCACCGACTTGCCGGCGTCCACCAGCCGGTCCAGAAGCCCCAGCAGGTTCTCGACGTCGGCCAGGTGCAGGCCCGTGGTGGGCTCGTCGAGCACGTAGATCCCGCCCTTGTCGCCCATGTAGGTGGCCAGCTTCAGCCGCTGGCGCTCGCCGCCGGAAAGCGTGGTGAGCGGCTGGCCGAGCGAGAGGTAGCCGAGCCCCACGTCCGCCATGCGGGCCAGGATCGCGTGGGCCGCGGGCGTCTTCGCCGGGCCCGATCCGAAGAACTCCGCCGCGTCGCTCACCGGCATCGCCAGCACCTCGCTGATGTCCCTGCCGCCGAACTTGTACTCCAGCACCTGCGCCTGGAACCGCTTGCCGCCGCACTCCTCACAGACGGTCGCCACGCCGGCCATCATCGCCAGGTCGGTGTAGATGACACCCGCGCCGTTGCAGGTGGGGCAGGCGCCCTCGGAGTTGGCGCTGAACAGGGCCGGCTTCACCCCGTTGGCCTTCGCGAACGCCTTGCGGATGGGCTCCAGCAGCCCGGTGTACGTCGCCGGGTTGCTGCGCCGCGAACCCTTGATGGGCGCCTGGTCCACCGACACCACGCCGGCCGACGCGGGGACGGAGCCGTGGATGAGTGAACTCTTGCCGGAGCCCGCCACGCCGGTGACGACCACGAGCACCCCGAGCGGGATGTCGACGGACACGTCCTTGAGGTTGTGCCGCGTGGCACCGCGGATTTGCAGCTTCCCGGTCGGCTTGCGCACCGCGGGCTTGAGCGACGCGCGGTCGCCCAGGTGGCGGCCGGTGAGGGTGCCGCTGGCCCGCAGCCCGTCCACCGTGCCCTGGAACACCACCTCGCCACCGGCGGTGCCCGCGCCGGGCCCAAGGTCGATCACGTGGTCGGCGTTCTCGATGGTTTCCGGCTCGTGCTCCACCACCAGCACCGTGTTCCCCTTGTCGCGCAGCCGCAGCAGCAGGTCGTTCATCCGCTGCACGTCGTGCGGATGCAGCCCCGTGGTGGGCTCGTCGAACACGTAGGTGACGTCGGTGAGTGACGATCCCAGGTGCCGGATCATCTTCGTCCGCTGCGCCTCGCCCCCCGACAGCGTGCCCGATGGCCGGTCCAGCGACAGGTATCCCAGCCCGATCTCCGCGAACGAATCCAGCAGGTGCTGCAGCCCGGCCAGGAGCGGCGCCACCGACGGCTCGTTCAGCCCGCGCACCCAATCGGCCAGGTCGCTGATCTGCATCGAGCAGGCGTCGGCGATGTTGATCCCCCGGATGCGCGACGACCGGGCGGCCTCGGCCAGCCGGGTGCCGCCGCAATCGGGACAGGTGGTGAACGTCACCGCGCGCTCCACGAAGGCGCGGATGTGCGGCTGCATCGCCTCGACGTCCTTGGACAGGTACGACTTCTGGATGGAGGGGATCAGCCCCGAATAGGTGAGGTTGATGCCGTCGATCTTGATCTTGGTCGGCTCGCGGTAGAGCAGGTCGTGCAGCTCCTTCTTGCCGTAGTCGCGGATGGGCTTGTCGGGGTCGAAGTAGCCGCAGCCACGGAAGATGCGGCCGTACCACCCCTCCATGCTGTAGCCGGGGATGGTGAGCGCGCCCTCGTTCAGCGACTTGCTGTCATCGTACAGCGCCGCCCGGTCGATGTCGTTGACGGAGCCCATCCCCTCGCAGCGCGGGCACATTCCGCCGAGACGGTTGAAGACCACCTTCTCGGCCTTCGTCTTCCCCTCGCCGCGCTCCACGGTGATGGCGCCAGCCGCCCGCACGGAGGGCACGTTGAACGAGAAGGCGCTCGGCGGGCCGATCTGCGGATCCCCCAGCCGGCTGAAGAGGATGCGCAGCATGGCATTGGCATCCGTCACCGTGCCGACGGTGGAGCGGGGATTGGCGCCGATCCGCTCCTGGTCCACGATGATGGCCGTCGTCAGCCCGTCGAGCAGGTCCACCTCCGGCCGCGCCAGCGTGGGCATGAAGCCCTGCACGAAGGCGCTGTACGTTTCGTTGATCATCCGCTGCGATTCGGCGGCGATCGTCCCGAAGACGAGCGAGCTCTTCCCCGAGCCGGAAACGCCGGTGAACACCGTCAGCCGCCGCTTGGGGATCTGGACGCTGACGTCCTTGAGGTTGTTCTCGCGCGCGCCCTGCACGCGGATCAGGTCGTGGCTGTCCGCGGGATGCTGGTCGATAGCCATCGTCAGAATCGTATCAGCGAGAGTGGAGGGTGCGGCGCGCGGTGCGCCAGCGCGTGGCGTAGGGCAGGGCGAAAAGGTACAACCCGCTGAACAGGAGCAGGAAGAGCGGCGGAAGCGGCGCGTAGGTGATCCACGCCGGCGGCGTGCCGCCATCCGCCCGCGCCAGGGCGACGAAGTTGGCGATCACGGCTGCGGTAAAGGCGATCGACAACCACCGGTGGCCCTGCCGAATCCACTTGTTCATCGCGTCATCCTCCGTCCGAAGGGTTACGGGATCCCGTCCAGCAGCTCGCCCAGCCTGCCCGTCATCATCTTCCATCCGTACCGCGCGCCGCCGAACTCCTGCTTCTGGTCGGGTCGGAAGCCCGACTGCACGATGGACAGCCGCGTCCCCGATTCCGTGGGGGTGATGCGAAAGGTGACGACGGTGTCCAGAAAGGGGACGGTCCACGTGTAGCTGAGCGTGCGATGCTCGTCAATTTCGAGCATCCGGCAGTCCACGGTGCCGTCCCACCCGGGGTACGCCTGCGGCGCCTTCAGCGTGAACTCCGCCCCGGGCTGCAGGGTGAACCCGATGGCGGGGAGCAGCCACTCCCTGAGCAGCTCCGGCTCGGTGAGCGCCCGCCACACCTTTTCCGGCGGATGCCGCAGGTCCACCTCGAACGCAATGGTCTCGCGCTGTTCGGGCGCGGTGATGTCGGCGAACTTCATTCGTCCATCTTCTCCAGCAGCTGTTGGAGGCGGCCGATGCGGTCCGTCCAGAAGGCCTGGTAGTGCGCGATCCAGTCGATGAGCGGCTTCATTCCCTGCGGCTCCACCCGGTAGAAGACATGGCGCCCCTCGCGGCGGCCGGTCACCAGGCCGGCGTCCTTCAACGCCGCCAGGTGCTGCGAAACCGCCGGCTGGGAGATGTGGAACCGTGCGGTCAGGTCCTTGACCGCCGCTTCGCCCCGCGTCAGCGACTCGAAGATCGCGCGGCGGCTGGGGTCTGCCAGGACCTGGAAGATCCGGTCTTCGGGATCGTGCGCGCTCGCCATGGGTGAATAGATAAGTTCGTGCTTATGGATTGTCAAGGATCGCGTTCGGCGACCAAACGCCAGCAGGGCCGGCGGAGGAAGCTCCGTCGGCCCTGCTGAAATCGCGTCAGATGGATGACCCTCAGGCGGACGCCATCACGTCCGGTTCCACCAGCGCGCGGGGAGCGGGGTCGGGGTGCGGCCGGCCGAAGAGATAGCCCTGCAGCAGGTCTGCCCCCAGCTCCGTCATCAGCCGCCACTCGTCGTGCGTTTCCACGCCCTCGGCCAGGGCCAGCTTGCCATTGTCCTGGGCCAGCTTTACCAGCGAGGCGCACACGTCGCGGTGGAAGGCCGATTCGGGCGCGCGCGACACGAGTTCCCGGTCGATCTTGATGAGGTCGGGGCTCAGGTCGGCCATCATCGCCAGGCCGCTGTACCCGCTGCCGACGTCGTCCAGCGCCACCTTGAACCCCTTCTCGCGGTAGTACGCCAGCAGCGTGCGCAGCTGCGTGGGGTCCACCCGTTCCGTCTCTACCACCTCGAAGATGATGTTGCCCGGCTGCAGCCCCGCCTGCGCGGCGGCGCGCACGGTGGTGCGCAGGCAGAACTCGGGTTTGTAGATGGAGGTCGGGAGGAAGTTGATGAGCACGTGGCAGTCGGTCGGCAGCCCCGCCGCGCCGGCGCGCCGCAGGTGAAGCTCGCGGACCTGCCGGTCGAGCATGAACGTAAGCTGCTCCTGCTGCGCCCACTGCAGCAGGGTGAAGGGCGAGACGATGCCACCATCCTCCCCGCGCCCGCGCATCAGGCACTCGTAGCCCCACAGGTCCAGCGACCCGGCCCGGAAGATGGGCTGGAACCAGCTTTCGATGCGCCCCTCGGCCAGCATGGCCGGGAGCGGCGAGCTGTCGGCCGGCACCATGTCCGAAAGCCGGCCGGCGTGCAGAAGCGTAACGAGCTGCTCCTCGAGCGCAACGCCTCGCCGCGCCCAGGCGGCGCGCAGCTCGCCGAAGCGGTCGAAGTCCAGCTCGGTGCGAAGGAACGCGGCCACCTGCGCGATCCCCGACCAGCGCGACCCGCTGCCGACCTCCACGCGAACGCCGCCCAGCGCCGGATGCACCACCCAGTCGTCGCCGGACGCGAACTCCGTCAATTCCGGGTAGCGGTCCAGCCCCGGCGCCAGCACCACCAGGCTTCGGGCGTCCGTCCTGCACTCACAGATCATCGCTCGTCATCCTCACACATCGATTTTCCGCATCGCTCACGTCCAAAGATAATACAAACAATAGACCACGCCTCCCGCTTCCGTGCTGGCCGGCGCCGTCGTGAATCACGCGGAGGCGCGGAGGTCGCGGAGGGAAGGGGAGACGCTTCTGCAGTTCTCCGCGTTCTCCGCGCCTCCGCGTGAGATCTGCCGTACCTGGTACCAACGAAAAAGCCGTCCACTCTCGCGGACGGCTATCGGTCCAATCGAACCCGGGCGCTCAGGCGGCGTGCCGACCGCTTTCCAGCCACTCGCGCACCTTGGTGAGGAACGAGCGCACGTCGATGGGCTTGGGCACCAGGTCGTCGCAGCCCGCGTCCATCACCCGGTCGCGCGCGCCCTCCATGGCGGTCAGCGCGATGATGGGCACCGTGCGCAGGGCGGGCACCTCGCGGATTTCGCGGGTGGCCTGCAGCCCGTCCACGCGGGGCATCATCATGTCCATCAGGATGATGTCGGGGGTCTCGGCGAGCGCGCGGTCCACCGCTTCGCGACCGTTCGTGGCCTCTACGACGCGGTAGCCGAAGGCGTCGAGCAGCGTGCGCAGGGCGTCGCGGCTGTCCTCGTGGTCTTCGGCCAGCAGCACCACGGGGCGCGCTTCGCCGTCCACGTCGTCGTCCTCGGGCGGCTGCACGGGCGACATCCGCGGCGCGCGCGTCTTGCGCGGCCGGTCGGACGCGGAACGGAGGTCGGGCGCCTCGGCATGCGAGAGCGACGGGGCAGCCATCACGCGGATACGCGGGAAACGGGGCCTGCGGGAAGGGGATCGTGTGCCGATCCGTGCGGGTTCGTTACAAGCAATTCGTATGCCTGCAGCTAAGCACGATCGGGCGGAAAACGGCTGACAGGCTCCGGGTGGCGGGTGCCGGCCGCGCCGCGTACAATCCGGGCTCCACCAGAAGCGACATCATCAAAGGGGCGGGCATGCCGCGGATGCAGCTGACCAGGAAGGTGCGCTTCAGCGCGGCCCACCGGTACCACCGGCGGGAGTGGAGCGACGAGCAGAACCGCGAGGTGTTCGGGCCGTGCGCCAACCCGCACGGGCACGGGCACGACTACCTGCTGGAGGTGACGGTGGAGGGCGAGGTGGACGCGGTCACCGGCTTTTCGGTGGATCTGGGGCGGCTGGATGCCGTGCTGCGCGACGAGGTGATCGGTCCGTTCGACCATCAGCACCTGAACCACGTGGTTCCCGAGTTCGCGCCGGGCGGGCTGATCCCCACCTCGGAAAACATCCTGCTGCTGATCTCGCACCGGCTGACTCCCCGGCTAGCCGACGTTACCATCGTGCGGCTGCGGCTGCACGAGAACCCCGACTTCTACGTGGACTACGTGCCCGGCACGTAGGGGCGCTCACCTGGCGCACAGAGGCAGCGGCCTCGCGCCCTGCTGGGGGCCCAGGCCAGCACGGGCGAATGAATTCGCTGCAACAACCACACGACGTCCGCCTTCGCGGACTGGCTTGCTCGAGTGCGGGTTGAGGCTTGTGGCGCGACCTTGTCGGGTGACACAGCGCCTTCTGGTCGAGCGCACCGAACCCAGCCGAAGCGCAATCGAATTCTC
>NZ_DATBNB010000734.1 GCF_036554565.1 Longimicrobium sp.
CACCAGTAGCCGAACGACAGCACGAAGCCGAGCCCCATCACCAGCCCGAACCACTCGACGCCCACGGGGTTCGTCGCCGCGCTGCCGAGCCCCTGCCAGGCGTGCGTGTACGCGCCCGAGGGGAGGCCGCGCTGCGTCGCCGTCTCGGCGAGGCGGGCCGTGAGCCCGCTCCAGCCGCCGACCGAGCGGAGCCCCACCCAGACGAGCGGGGCGAAGCCGAAGACGATCATGAAGAACTGCAGCACCTCGTTGTAGATCGCGCTCGTGAGGCCGCCGAGGAGCACGTAGGCGAGCACGATCACCGCCGACGCGAGCACGCTCACGTCGAAGCTCCAGCCGAGGAGCAGGTTGAGCAGCTTGCCCATCGCGTACATCGAGATGCCTGACGAGAACACCGTCATGGCGGCGAAGGTGATGGCGTTGAAGCCGCGCGTCTTCTCGTCGAACCGAAGCTTCAGGTACTCCGGCACCGAGCGGGCGCGCGAGCCGTAGTAGAACGGCATCATGAACACGCCCACGAACACCATCGCGGGAATGGCGCCGATCCAGTAGAAGTGGCTGGTGGCGATGCCGTACTTGGCCCCCGAGGCCGCCATCCCGATCACCTCCTGTGCGCCCAGGTTGGCCGACAGGAACGCCAGCCCGGCCACCCACGCGGGGATGCTGCGGCCGGAAAGGAAGAAGTCCGTCGACGAGCGCATGTAGCGCTTCAGCGCCACCCCGATCCCCACCACGAAGGCGAAGTAGATCCCCAGGATGACGTAGTCGATGGTGGCGAGCTGAATGCTGGTGGTCACGGCGTTCTCGGGGGCTGGTGGACGGCGCCGGGGCAGGCCCGCCATGGCGGGCGACGTGCGCGGCGGGGTGCCGGCCGGTGCGTGGGAGGGGTGCGCCCGAACCGAAGGCTTGACGGCGCGGGTCCGGAAGCCGACTTTCCGGTATTGGAACGATCAGTGACAAAATGGATGGCCGTACGATAGCGGCCCTCCCACGGGTCCGCAAGCACTTTTCGCCCGCGCATCCGCCGCCACATCCATCCCCCGCCCCTCCCGCATCGTGCGCAAGATCGACCCCCGCAACTTCCAGCGCGCCACCCGCACCACCAGCAAGGAGATCAACCGCCAGATCGTGCTGAACCTGGTCCGCGAGTACCAGCCGATCTCGCGGGCAGACCTGGCGCGCCGCATGGAGGTGGCGCGCGGAATGGTGAGCCCGCTGGTGAACGAGCTGATCGAGGGTGGGCTCCTGTACGAGGCCGCGGTGGGCACCTCGCGCCGCGGGCGGAAGCCCACGCTGCTTCACGTGCGCGCGCACGACCGGCTGGCGGTGGGCATCGACGTGCGCCTGAGCGAAACGCAGGTGATGCTCGCGGATTTCGCCGGCCGCACCCTCGCGCTGGAGATGCTGCGGACCCCGGCCACGCCGGACGAGCTGATCGCGGAATTGGGTACGCGCATCCGCCGGCTGCTGGACGCCAACTCCGCCGCGGGCGAGTGCCAGGGGATCGGCCTGGTGGTTCCGGGTACGGTGGACAAGGAGACGGGACGCCTGGTGAACGCGCCCACGCTGGGCTGGCGCGACGTGGACCTGCGCGGCGCGCTTGAAGCGGCCGTGGGGATCGAGGTCACCATCGAGCGCGACGCCGTGGCCTGCGCCCTCGCGCAGATGTGGCTGGCGCACCCGGTGGGCGGTGCGCTGGACAGCTTTGCCTACGTCACCTTTTCCGACGGCGTGGGCGCGGGCCTGGTGATCAACGGGCGGGTGGTGCGCGGGCACCGCGACGCCGCCGGCGAGTTCGGACACATCCCCCTGACGATGGACGGGCCCGCCTGCCTGTGCGGGTCACGGGGATGCTGGGAGGCGTACACCTCCAGCCACGCCATCGTCGCGCGCTACCTGGGCCGCGAGCTGGCCACGCGCGACAGCTACGCGGCCGTCCGCGAATCCGGGATGACGGTGGCCGACGTGATCGCCCGCGCCCGCTCCGGCGACGCGGGGGCGCTGTCCACGCTCGAATCGACGGGGCGGCTGATGGGGCTGGGGCTGGCGGCCATCGTCAACGCGGTGAACCCGGCGCGGATCGTGGTGGGCGGCGAGGTGGCGGCGGCGTGGGACATCGTCGGCCCCCCTGCC
>NZ_DATBNB010000735.1 GCF_036554565.1 Longimicrobium sp.
GCGGGCGGGCGGCGCGCCGCCCGACGACGGCCGGCGGCTGCGCGCCGTAGCCCCGGCCCCGCGGCGTGGACCCGGCCATGCGGTGACCCCATGAATGCGCCCAGGAAATCCGAAGCGAACGTGATTCCGCTGCGCCTCCCCAATCTGGGCGACGACGGGCAGCCGGGCGCGAGGTTCGTCAAGCGCGCCGTGAGCTACACGCTGGCCTTCATCGGGCTGCTGGTGCTGGCCGCGCTGCTGGTGTCGATGTTCGTGAGCATGGACGTCACCGTGAAGACGTCGGGCGTGCTGGAGCCGGTGCAGCTGTGGCCGGTGCGCGCGCAGGCCGGCGGCGTGGTGCGGCAGGTGCTGGTGAAGACCGGCGACACGGTGGCCGCCGGGCAGCCGGTGGTGAAGCTGGACGCCCTGGCGCTGGAAACGCAGCTGGCCCAGCTGCAGGCGCAGCTGCGGTCGGCGGAGATCGACCGGGCGCGCAGCGCGGCCGCCACGCCGCTGGAGCGCGCCCAGCAGTCCGAAAAGCTCGACCGCGCCCGCGCCCGGCTCACGACCTCGCGCGCCACGCTGCTGCAGCGGATGGTGGAGCACGGGCTGGGCACCAACGTCGACTCCATGCTGGCGGCGCACCGGCCGGGGCAGCACGTGACGCTGGACCTGGCCGTGGGCGAGGTGCGCGGCGCCGAGGCCGAGATCCGCCTGACCGGCACCGAAACGGGGATGCTGGCGCTGCGCGGGTTCGACGAGCGCAAGACGGGAACGGAGATCGACCGGCTGCGCGCCCAGGCCGCCGAGGTCGAGCAGCGCATCGCCCGCAGCACGGTGCTCGCGCCCGCCGCGGGCGTGGTGCTCACCGACGACGTGGAGCGGCGGCTGCCGGGCGCGCTGGTGCAGGAGGGCGTCACGCTGCTCGAGGTGGGCGACCTGGCCGACTGGCGGGTGACCATGCTGGTGCCCGAGCGCGACGTCAACAAGATCGAGCTGGGCGACCGCGTGCGGCTGGAGGTGCAGGCCTTCCGGCAGTCCGACCGCCGCCAGCTGGAGGCCCGCGTCACCCATGTGGCGTCGGAGCCCGCGGGTTCCGGCCCGTCCGGTGGCGGGCCCGGAGGGGGAGGCGCCCCCGCGACCGCGCCCACGGGCGGCGGCGTGTACCGCGTGGTGGCCTCACTGGACCGCGACCAGGTGCAGCCGGGCGAGCTGGAGCGCTTCAGGCGCGGCTACAGTGTCAGCGCCAACGTGGTCACCAAGTCCGGCCGCATCCTGGAGCTGGTGTGGAACTACGTGGGCGAAAAGCTGAATCGGAAGTGAACGGCGCGGGGCAGATGCTGGAGCGTGCGGCGCCCCCCGCCTGGGTGCGCGAGGCGCTGGGCGGGGCCACGGGGCGGGGCATTCGCGTGGCGGTGATCGACAGCGGATGGGACCGCACGATCGACGATCCGCGGGTGCTGCCGGGCATCTCGTTCGTGGACCCGGAGGACGACTTCGCGCTCGGGCGGAACGACGACGACCACGACGTCTTGGGGCACGGCACCGCGTGCGTAGACCTGGTGCTGCGGGTGGCGCCAGAGGCGCGGGTGGTCCCCGTCCGCGTGTTCGGCGGGATGCTGGAAACCTCGCCGGGCACCATCCACGCGGCGCTGCTGTGGTCCATCGAGGCGGGCGTGCAGGTGATCAACGTGAGCCTGGGCACGCGGCTGGAGCACGCGCGCGACGCCCTGTACGTGGCGTGCGAACGGGCGCGCCGCGCGGGGATCATCGTCGTGACGGCGGGGCACAACGCCAACGACTGGAGCTATCCCGCGATCTTCGAGAACGTGATCGGCGTGTCAGCGGGCAAGTTCGCCTCGCCCTACGAGTTCCGCTACCGGGCGGAGCACGCCATGGAGTGCGTGGCGTGGGGGGTGGAGCAGGAGGTCACGTGGCTCGGCGGAGAGCGGGTGGTGAAGCACGGTACCAGCTTCGCCGCGCCGAACGTGGCGGGCATCGTGGCGCTGATCCTGGAGGCGCACCCCGGCTCCACCATCGAGGAGGTCCGCGAGATGCTCTCCCGCTTCGCCCTGCCGGCCGTGGAGCCGGCGGCGGACGAGGCGTCTGAGGCAGGAGAGAGCTAGAACTTCGTGCCGGATGGGGCTGGCTGTCGCTCATGCCGCGGCAGCCCTCTCTCCCCGGCCCTTTCCCCCGCAAGCGGGGGAAAGGGAGAATTCGATCGCGCTCCGGCAGGTTCGGTGCGCGTGAGGTTGAAGCCCCGAGCGGGACGCTACAGCGGCCCGCGTCGGGGCTTGCCGCGTTCCGAGCGGCGGGTTCACCCGTTCACGAGGGGATTGGGGCAGTCTCGAGCCGCCGGTGCGCTTCGGATTGTGTGTGGCGGATCCCTCAGTCGCTGCAGCCGATGTCGTGCGTGCAGGTTCTCCGCGGTCGCTCCATCGGGATGACAGATGCTCGTCGGCCCGCGCTTTCTCTTGGCTTGCTCCGAGCCGAGGCCCCGGCTTGCGTGCTCGCTGCCGCGCCGGGGGGTTGTTACGCGTCCGCGGCTGGATCCTTCGGCCCGCGAGGGATCGTGTGCGGGCAAGTGTGGTGCGGCTTGGCCTCAGGATGACAGGCGGTGGTGTGGCGGGAAACTGGGGACGTGCACCGGGCTGGCTCCCTTCCCCCGCGCAGTTTGCGGGGGAAGGGCTGGGGATGGGGGGCGGCCGAGGCATGCACCGGCCCACGCCGTACACAGTCCGGGTGAGGACCCTCAGGGCGGGTTGACGGGGATCAGCAGCACCGCCCCGGTCTCCCCCGTCTCCCGATGCGTGCCGATGGCGGCGATGTGGCCCTGGTCGTCGATGCCCAGCGCGGCCTCGATCTGCCAGTCCTCGAACTCCCGCATCATGCGCTCGGTGAGATAGTACAGCCGCCCCTCGCCCCAGATCACGCCGTAGGTGGGCTGCGCGGGACGGTCCGGGCGCAGCGCCGAGCCCACGACGAACGCCGAGCTGGCCACGTCGCGCACCACCACGCGGGTCCCGGGGATCACCGGCAGTCCGTCCAGGTCGTCGTCGCGCTCCCAGACGAACACCGGCTGCAGGTCGTTCTCCAGGATGCTGTCCTGGTCGGCGTCGCGAATGCCGAACCCGGCCACGTGCCCCTCGCTGCTCACCGCCACCGCCTCCGTGCGATCGGCGCCCGGCGGAAGGGGCGCTTCGGACCACTCTCCGGCGCGCCACACCCACACGCTGCTGCGCGTGCACCCCGCGGGGCCGCAGCCGCTGAAGCCCGTGACCGCCACCTGCCCGTCGTCGGCGATGCCCGCCGCGGCGCTGGCCTCGGCGCCCGGCGGCAGCAGCACGGTGAACAGGCCGCTCCGCGCCACGAACGCGCGCAGCTCTGACTGCGTGCGCCCGCGGGTGCCCGCCACGGTGCCCTCGGCGTTGATGTCGACGAACGTGTGCGGCGCCGGGTCCACGCGCCCCGCGATCCCCGTCGCCCAGCCGTACGTGTCGGCGCCGCACGAGATTTCTCCCGCCACGTTGCCGCCGGAGATCGCCGTCGCCTCCGAGTCGCACCCGGCCGGCGCGCCCGTGTTCAGCAGGGTCCACCCGCCGCCGTTCCACCGCGCCGCCACCATCCGCCCGCCCACCTCGGCCGCGCCGACCACCACGCGATCGTCGATGTCCGCGGGCGTAAAGCTCGACGCGCCCGGCGGCACCCCGATCACCTGGAGGTTGTATTCCCCGGGCCGGTGCGGACCGCCGGGATTGTCGCACGCGCCCGCCATGATTGCGATGGCGAGCACGGCGGAGAAGCGCGAGCGAAGGCGGGTCATGGGATCATCGGGCTGTGGCGGTGCATCCATCCCTCTCCTGGATCATAACGCCGGGCGTACGCTCCCGTCATGCCCAGCCGATCCCGGGCGCACGCGAAAGGCGGGGAGAATGCGGCAGAGCGGAGCGTGCCCCCGCAGTTCTCCGCGACCTCCGCGCCTCCGCGTGATCCATCCCTCAGGCGCTGGCGGTTTCGCCCGGGCGGTAGTCGTCGCCGATGGCGGAAACGGTGATCAGCAGGGCGCTGTCCTGGTCCGCGCGGATGTCGTGCGCCTCGCCGGGGCCAAAGAACAGCACCTGCCCCGCACCCAGGGTGTACTCCTGCCCATCGGTGCGAAAGCGCAGCCCACCCTCCACCACCTGCAGCGTCATGGGGCTGTCGGCGTGGTGCGTGCCGATCTCGTTCCCCGACTTCATCACGGTGAGCGTCAGCCGAAAACGGCCGCTCTTGGCCAGCGTGCGCCCCACCCTGCCGCTGCGGCTGTAGGGATCTTCGGCGCGCATCGAGGCGATCTGCTCGGCAAGGTCGAAGGCCAGCACGGGTCCCGCGAGGGGGCGGTTGATGGACGACATGGGTTGCTCCGGCTCCGGTCCTGGTTTGTGGTCAAAGCTTCGTCGGCCTGACGATGCTCGCTAGAAATACGCCACGAAGCCCGTGTACCACCGGCCCTTGCCGCCGTCGCCGGGCCACACGTACTCGATGGATACCGCGTCCTCGAACAGGCTGAGGCCCGCCCCGTACGAGGTGAGCCACCCGTCCGTCTCGCGCGCGCCCAGCTTCGCCAGCGCCGGGGCAGACTCGTCGTTGATGGTGGACCACCCCGCGTCGCCGGAAAGGACGAAGGCGGGGCGCAGCGGCGGGAACAGGAACACGCCCGCGCGGAATAGCGGCTCGCTGCTGTACGGCGGCAGGTGAAGCAGAAGCCGCGCGCGCCCCAGCGCCGCCGTCGTTCCGCCGAACTCGTTGCGCTCGTACCCCCGCAGCCCTTCGATCCCGCCGAAGCGGTACAGGAACTGGGCCGGCGCACGCCCGGCGATGGTCCCCGCGTCCGCCCGCCCGATGGCGGTGACGTACTTCGACGGCAAGCGCACGGAAAGCAGCGCCTGCGCCCGCGTGATGCCGAAGTCACCGAACCCCTGGTCGGCCGTGAGCTGCGCGATCACACCGCTGCCCACGCCAAAGGAGCCGGTGCCGCGGGCGTAGCGCAGCATCGCCTCCGCCGCCGCGTGCGTCCCCGGCTCCGCGGCCGCGACGGACGGAAACTCGCCCGCCGTGCCGAACACGTACGAGTCGGTGTTGAGCGTCACCGAGTCGTGCCGCTCCCACCGCCCGCCCAGGCGGGCGGTCCACCGGTCGCGCCGGCGCGTGGCGAACGCCTCGGCGCCCAGCGCGTCGTAGTAGTCGCGCACGTCGTACCCGGCCAGCGCGGCGGTCAGCGCGTATCCCAGCTCCCACTGCAGCGGCGGGCGGAACGACGTCATGTCGCGCAGCCGCCGATAGCCGCCCACCACGGCGCTGTAGCGCGGGCCCAGGGGAACGGTGCCCTGTCCCGGGTGCCAGCGGAACGAAAGCTCGCCGCGCGGCACGCCCTCGGCGAACGCGTAGCCGGCGTGCGCGTACACGTTCCAGTCGCGGCGCTCCGGGTCGCCCGGGGTGATGACGGTGCCCAGCCCCAGGAACGGGCCCTCCACCCGGTTGTAGCGGAACAGGTGCCCGCTCTGCTCGTAGCGCAGGGCCGCCTGCACGCCGCGGGTGCTTTCCGGCGGGCGCACCTGGGCGCGCAGGTCCGCGAAGTCGGCGACGTCCGTGGCGTCGGTCTCGTCGCCCACGCCACGCCAGCCCGCGAAGGCACCATCCTCCAGCCGCCACACCAGGCGCGAGCCGCTGGCCTCCGGCTTCCATCCCGTGTTCAGGTCGAAGCCGGAAAGCACCGTCACCAGCCGCACGGCCGCCGTGCCCCCCAGCAGCGGCGAGCCGATCTGGATCTCGCGCCGCTGGCGCACCGGCAGCCAGTACTGCCCCTCCACCAGCGCGCTTTCCAGCTCGAAGAACAATCCCGTCTCGGTGACCACGAAGCGTCCGCTGCTCTCCACGAAGCCAAAGCGGGCGCGGGCGATGGCGGCGCGGTCCACGTCCACGAAGAAGGTTCCCGCCACCACGCGGTGGGTGCCCGCGCGCTCCAGCGCGTCGCCGCGGGGCCGCACGTGCACGGGCACCAGGGTCAGCCGCCCCTCCTGCGTGGTGACGCGAACGGTGTCGCCCGTCTCGTAGTGGTAGAAGTCGATGCCCCGGAACGAGAAGGGATGGATGGCCTGCGCCCGCGGCGCGCGCGCGTTGGGCGCGGCCGCCAGCGAAAAGACGGTGATGGTGTTGCCGTACAGGTGCGGGATGATCCAGGGCGCCTCGAGCAGCGAGCCGATGGTGTAGGGCGTGGGCGCCAGCAGCTTGATCCGGTGCCCGCTGATGGTCTGCTCCACCGCGCCGCTCTCGTTCCAGCGCACCGCACCCGCCACCTCGTCGACGGTCACCGGCAGCTCGGCCGCGTCGGTGGTGTCGGAGGCCAGCGACAGGTAGATGGCGGCGCGCATGTCGGCGCGGTAGTCGTCGAGCGCGGCGGGAACCGTGCTGCCGGAGCGGATCACGCGGTTCACCAGCTCGCGCGTGCCCGGCGCGTCGAAGATGCTGTCCGCCAGCGGCTCGTTGCCCGGGCCCGGAATCCACGGCGTGGTGTCCAGCGGCCGCACGTCGCCGGGAATGCGGATGCGAACGCTGTCGCGGCGAGCGCGCCCCGAGTCCGCCGGCGCGCCGATCCGTACGCTGTCGCGCGGCGTGCCGATGCGAAGGGTGTCGCGCTGGGCTGCGACGCAAGGCGCCACGCCCAGAACGAGCGCCGCGCACAGGAACATGCGGAGCTTCATGGAATCCTGCCGATTTCCGTGCACGCCCCCACGGCGTGCTCACCCGGCGAATCGGCAAGCGCCGCGCCACGCCTGGGATCGGCCCGTGAAAGCAGCCGCGGGGCTGTCGGGGACTCTCCCTACACCGGTTCCCTCTTTCCGGATGCCGCGGCGCGCGATTGTCCACTATCATCCAAGTCATTGCCAAACGGCGGGTTGCGGGCGCTTGGCCAGCACCGACCCATGACCTGCGACGGTAAAGGATGAAGATGGACCGAAAGACGGTGCTGGTGGTGGACGATCACGCGCCCACCAGGCAGGCATACGCCGCGTTCCTGCTGGACTGCGGATACCACGTGCTGGAGGCGGCGCACGGGGGCGAAGCGATTCTTCACATGTACACGCACCGGCCCGACGTGGTGCTGATGGACATCATGATGCCGGGGCTGGATGGGGTAGACACGGCGCTGTCCCTCCGCGAGCGCTGGCCGACTCATCGAATGCCGATCGTGGCGGTAACGGGCTCCCAGTCGGCCATCGAGCAGGAGCGCATGCGCGGCCTGTGCTCGGCGGTGCTCCTGAAGCCCTGCCCCCCCGACGTGATCGCTTCCCACGTAAAGACGCTGGTGGACGCGGCGGTCTGAGCCGGAAAGATCAACCGACGTTTGCCTCCCGTTGATGATCGGCCAGGACGGCCCGGCTTCAGTCATTCAGGCAAGATGGGACAATCGCGGGGCCCCCTTCGGATAAAGCCGAGGGGGGCCCCGATCAACTCAGCCAGCTGCGGCGCTGAAGCTAGCTTGCAGCCGCAGCCGAGTCTTCTGGTGCCGGCTCCGGCTCGGACGCCTCCGCCAACGAGTCCGCCGGTGCCTCCGATTCATGGGCCGACGTTTCGGGCGCGGCGCTCGGGCCCGCCGGGGCCGCGTCCAGGCCCGTTTCCATCAGGCCGGCGACGAGCTGCGTGAAGCGGACGGGGTCGTGCGGCTCGCTGCCCTCGGCCAGGAGCGACCATCCCAGCAGCAGCTCGCCGTAGTCGCCCACCACCGCGTCGCTGGGGTTGGCGTCGAAGCGGCGGCGGAGACCCTGCACCAGCGCGTGCCCCGCGTTCAGTTCCAGGATGCGGCGCTGGCGCACCCCGTCGCGGCCCTGCGAGAGCAGGCGCTCCAGCTGCGGCGAGTAGTCGTGGTCGGACACCACGAGCACCGCGGGGGACTTCGTGAGGCGGCCGGAGAGGCGGACTTCCTTTACCCACTTCTCCAGGCGCTTCTGAAGGGTGCCCAGGAACGGCTCGAACTCCTTCTTCTGCTCCTCGCCCTCTTCCTTCTTTTCGCCCGCCTCCAGCTCTACCGCGCCCTTCCCGGCCGAGCGCAGGCGCTTGCCCTCGTACTCCGTCACCGACTGCACCACCAGCTCGTCGACGGGGTCCGTCAGGTACAACACCTCCCAGCCGCGGTCGCGGAAGGTTTCCAGCGCGGGCGAGTTCTCGATCTGCTCGCGCGAGGTGCCCGTGAGGTACCAGATGTCCGACTGGCCCTCGGGCATGCGCTCGATGTACTCCTTGAGCGTGGTCAGCGCCTCTGCCTCGCGCGACGAGCCGAGCAGCAGCAGCCCCAGCAGCGAGTCGCGGTTCTCGTAGTCGCTGTCCACGCCCTCCTTGACGGCCCGCCCCAGCTCGCGCCAGAAGGTCTCGTACTTGGCCCGGTCGCTCTCCAGCATCTTCTTGAGCGTGTCGAGCACCTTCTTGGTCAGCGCGCGGCGGATCTGCCGGACGTGCCGGTCGCTCTGCAGCATTTCGCGCGACACGTTCAGCGGCAGGTCGGGCGAGTCGACGGCGCCGCGCACCCACCGCAGCCAGCGCGGAAGCAGCTCCTCGCTGTTCTCGCGCACCAGCATCCGCTTGACGTACAGCCGCAGGTTGGGCTTGAACCCGGGGTAGTACATGTCGTTGGCCGCGCGCGACGGCAGGAAGAGCACGGCCTGGTACTCCACCAGCCCCTCGGCGCGGGTGTGGATGGTCTCCAGCGGGTCCGACCAGTCGTGCGAGATCTGCCGGTAGAAGTCCGCGTACTCCTCCTGGGTCACCTCCGATGGCGGGCGCGACCAGATGGGCTTCATGGAGTTGATGGGCTTTTCCGGCTCCGGCGTCTCACCCTCCGGCACCTCTTCCGGCTTTTCGGCCGGCAGGATGATGGGATAGGTGATGAAGTCGGCGTGCTGCCGTACGATGCGCGAAAGCACCCAGCGGTCCGCGTAGTCCTCGATGCCGTTTTCGCTGTCCACCGCCTTCAGGTGAAGCGTGATGGTGGTGCCCGGCCGGTCGCGCTCGGCCTCGGTAACGGTGAAGGAGCCGTCGCCCGCCGACTCCCAGCGCACGGCCTCGTCCGTTCCCGCCTTGCGCGTCACCAGCTCCACGCGGTGGGCCACCATGAACGACGAGTAGAAGCCCACGCCGAACTGGCCGATGAGGTTGGCGGCGCCGTCCTGCTCCTTGAGCTGCTCCAGCGCCTCGCGCGTGCCCGAGCGGGCGATGGTGCCGATGTTCCGCACCACCTCGTCGCGCGTCATCCCGATGCCGTCGTCCTCGATGGTGAGGGTGCGGTTCTCCTTGTCGGGCACCAGCCGGATCTGGGGCTCGTGGCCTTCGGGAAGGAGCTCGGAATTGGTGAGCGCCTCGAACCGGAGCCGGTCGATGGCGTCGGACGCGTTGGACACCAGCTCGCGAAGGAAGATCTCCTTGTCGGTGTACAGCGAGTGGATCACAAGGTCGAGGAGCCGCTGCACCTCGGCCTGGAAGGCGAACTGCTGGGCCTGCTCGGGCACGCTATCCTCCTGTGGGCTGCGTTCGGATGATGTGTGTGTCTCGATGACGTTCCGCGGGCTCCATCAAGCCCGCGGACAGCCCGGGAATTTAGTGAACTGGCCGCGGGTGCAACAAGTGGCGGGATGCGGTGAAACACGAACCGCGCGCCGTCAGCCGAGCTTGACTGGGAACCGCTCGGTCATTACGCTGGGGGGCAAAATCCCCCCGGACCGCTTCGGCGACCGGTCGCGAGGCCGCCTTCCCGGGCGGCCTCTGCTTATCCACCTCCGCGAATCCAATCACATGGAAGCCATACGCCTTCACCAGCCCGGCGCCGCCGACGCGATGTGCGTGGAGCAGGTGCCCGTTCCCCAGCCCGGGCCCGGGGAGGCGCTGGTGCGGCTGGAGGCCGCGGGGGTGAACTTCATCGACGTGTACAAGCGCACCGGGCTGTACACGGTGCCGCTCCCCGCCACGCTGGGTGAGGAGGGCGCCGGGACGGTGGTAGCCGTCGGCGAGGGCGCGGCGGAGGTGCGCGTGGGCGACCGCGTGGCGTGGGCCGGCCACCTGGGCGCCTACGCCGAGTTCGCGCTCGTCCCCGCGGCCAAACTCGTCCCGCTTCCTGAAGGCGTCAGCGCGCGGCTGGGCGCGGCGGTGATGCTGCAGGGAATGACGGCGCACTACCTGGCCGCCTCCACCAGGCCCTTGAGCGAAGGCGACGTCTGCGTCGTCCACGCGGCGGCGGGCGGCGTCGGGCTGCTGCTCACCCAGATCGCCAAGCGCCGCGGCGCCATCGTCATCGGCACGGCGGGATCTGACGAGAAGGCGGAGCTGGCGCGCGCGGCGGGGGCCGACGAGGTGATCGTCTACACGCGGCAGGACTTCGCGGGCGAGGTGAAGCGGCTGACCGACGGGCGCGGCGTGCAGGTGATCTACGATTCCGTGGGGCAGACCACCTTCCTCGCCGGACTGGACGTGCTGGCGCCGCGCGGGATGATGGTGCTCTTCGGCCAGTCCAGTGGCCCGGTGCCGCCGGTGGACCCGCAGCTGCTGAACCAGAAGGGCTCGCTGTTCCTCACGCGCCCCACGCTGGGGCACTACGTGGCCACCCGCGACGAGCTGCTCTGGCGCGCGGGCGAGCTGTTCTCGTGGATCGCCGCGGGCGAGCTGGATGTGCGGATTGGTGCCGAGTTCGCCCTGTCCGACGCCGCGGAGGCGCACCGCGCGCTGGAGGGCCGGCGGACCACGGGAAAGGTGCTTTTGCGCGTCGGCGGCGGGGCAGAGTAGAGGGCCCGGGTTCCCGCTGGAACGGCATGCCGCTTGTATCGCAGGCGCATTGGATGTTTATTTGGGTGCGGGCACCGATCGGCGCCCGCGCATCCCTCCCCTGAAGGCGTTCTTCCCATGTGGTCCCGCGCTCGCTCCCTGGGCCTGCTCCTCCTCTCCGCAGCCTCGCTGTCGACGGGCCTTTCCGGCTGTGATGCCGCCGCCGAAACCGCCGTCAACGGACTGCGCCACGGCGCCGTCCCGGGCATCGAGCGTAGCGACAGCGCCGCCGCCGATACCGTCCCGGCCAAGCCGAAGCGGCAGATCGTGCCGGACGTGGAGGTGGTGGTGAACATCCCCAGCGGGCGGCTGGAGCTGTTGGCTGGCGACAGCCTGGTGAAGAGCTACCCGGTTTCCGTGGGCTCGGCGCGCTACGCCACGCCCGTGGGCGACTACCTGCTGGCGACGGTGATCTGGAATCCGTGGTGGAACCCGCCGCCGGAAAGCGGCTGGGCGCGCAACCGCAAGCCGGAGCCGCCGGGGCCGCGCAACCCCATGGGCCGCGTGAAGCTGCACATGGACGAGCTGATCTACATCCACGGCACCACCTCCGAGGGGCGGTTGGGCGCGCCGGCCTCGCATGGGTGCATCCGGATGTCGAACGCCGACGTGGTGGACCTGGCCAAGCGGCTTCACCGCATCGCCGCGCCCAACGCGGACAGCGCGGAGCTGGAGCGGCTGGCGCGCCCGGGGAAGAACGAGCGCCATACGGTGATGGCGCGGTCCATCCGCATGCGCGTTACCTACCAGGTGGCCAGGCTCCGCGGCGACCAGCTGCAGGTGTACCCCAACGTGTACGGCAGGGATGTCGCGTTCGCCGCGGCGGTGAAGCGCGAGCTGGCGCGCGCGGGGGTGGATACGGCGCAGGTGCCGTCGCTGGCGATGGCGCGGCTGCGGCAGGGGGCCGCGCGTGGCGGCGCCTCGTTCGCGCTGGCCGACATCCCCCACCTGCGCCCCGAGCCGCCCCGCCCCGCCGCCGAGAGCGGGCCCGCGCTGCTGGGCACGCCCACGGTAGGCGCCGCGACGCAGCTCGCGAACACCTCCGCGCCTGCTCCGGCCGCTCAGGAGCCCGCCACCCCGGCGGACAGCGCCGCCGTCCCCGTCGCCGAGGCCGACAACGAGCCCTGACGGGCGTTTGGCCGCGGGGGCGTATGGAGCGAGGACGCAGAAGGCCACAGGTCTTCTGCGTCCTCTTGGTTTCGCTGCTACACTCGCGGGCGGGTTTGGCCGCGCCCCCGGTGCCGCATGATCCTAGTTCAGACCGCGAATCTTCTCCGGAGGCATACAGCAGTGAAGCGGATCGATGAAAGCCGCCAGCAGAAAAGGCCAGGAGCCAAGGTGGTCCCGGCTGCTGGAGAGATCCGGCCGTTCGTGGGGCGTTCCTGCGGGGTGATCCAGATATCCGAAGAGGATCTGCTTGCTCCGATCGCAGTCCGCGTAGGCGGACTTTGTGATGTTCCAGGCGCGGTTTCAACCGCCGGAGCGAGGCCGGCGTCATGCACGTCTCTGGTCCCGCACCGAGACCCGAATTTCCTCTCCGCACACCAGTTCCGTGCAGGGGAGGGGCCGGAGGCGGGGTAGGGGGGGGGCCCGCGGTTGCGCGCGCCGCCTCTT
>NZ_DATBNB010000736.1 GCF_036554565.1 Longimicrobium sp.
CCATTACGGCGCGCGGTTCCTTCCCTGGCACCGGGCTTTCCTGGTGTACTTCGAGCAGCTGCTGCAGGCCGCCGTGCGCGAGCACAGCCTGACCCTGCCCTACTGGAACTGGACCGACCAGCTGACCATCCCGCAGCAGTACACCGACCCCGCCCTGATGCCCATCGCGCCGAACACCACGCGTCCGCTGGGCACCCGGCCGCTGAACGCGGGGCGCACCCGCATCTCCACCATCCTGGCCACCCACGACTTCGTCACCTTCGGCGGCGGCGAGCAGGGCGAGGGCGGGAACCTGGAGTTCGGGCCGCACGGATACGTGCACAACACGGTGGGCGGCGACACGGGATGGATGAGCGACATCCAGTGGTCGCCCAAGGACCCCATCTTCTACGCGCACCACGCCAACATCGACCGCGTGTGGTCGCTGTGGATGCAGGACCCCACGCACCACAACCAGGTGAAGGAGTCCGACCGCTACACGTTCGTGGATCCCGCGGGGCGGCCGGTGGAGGTTTCGGTCGCCGAGATCCTGACGTGGGACATCCGCTACAACGAGATGCCCCGGCTGGTTTCCATCGGCGGCGGAACGAAGTCGCGGGTGCTGGACCAGCCCCTGCGCACCACGTTCTCCATTCCCGCCGCCGCGATGTCGGCCCAGGCGGACGTGGAACGCTCGCCCGCCACGCTGCAGCTGGAGAACGTGGTCCTGCCCGGCGACCAGCCGGTCACCGTCGACGTGTTCATCGAGGCGGCCAGCGCCCGCTCCGGCGGCGCGGCGGACGCGGCGAGCCTCGTCGGCAGCGTGTCCATCGTTCCCACCAACGGCCACCACGCCGATACGGTGGACATTCACCTCGCCGTTCCGGCCACGCTCGCTCCCCTCCTGCGCTCGGGCCGGGCGCTGCAGGTGCGGGTGGAGCCGGTGACGGCCGACGGAACCCCCGCGGGCGAGCTGGCCTTCGAGGGCTTCACCCTTCAGCTGCACTGACCCGCGCCGTCGTCCATGGCACGCGGGGGCTCCGTCGCGTGTACTGAAAGGACGAAGGCCGCGCCGCGCACCGGGTTGGCTGGTCGCGCGGCGCACGGGCCCGCTTCATCAGGAGGACGAGGTCATGGCGCTGCGATGGCTGGAACGGTTCGTGGGATCGCGCACGGCGCGGGTGCTGCCGGGTGCGGCGGCGCTGGCGGTGGCGCTGACCGGCTCGGCGTGCCAGGCGCAGCGGGAACCCGCGGCACAGCGGCCGGCCGAGCGGCCGGCGCAGGAGGGCACGTTGAGGTACGTGCTTCACGATCCCCCCGGAATGCTGACGGTACGCGGCGCCCCCGTGGTCACCGCCCCGTTCCGGGTTCCCGGCGAGGCGCGGGCCCGGCTGTTCGCCGGCGGGCGCGACCTGCCCGCGGCGGCGGCCAGCCTGCGCCTGGAGGGGGTGGTGCTTCCGCGTGAGGCCGGAGTGACCATCGACGTCTACGTCAACCACCCGGCGGCGAACGCGGAGTCGGGCACCACGCACCCGGCATTCGTGGGGTCGCTGACCCTGATGCGGGCCGCCGCGGATGATCCGGGAGACCCGGTGACCGTCACCCTGGGCGTGGCGCCGCTGGTCCACGACCTCCTGCGCGGCCGCGACGACCTGTCCGTCACCCTGGTCCCGGTAAACCACGAGGGGCGCCCTTCGTCGGCGGCGTTCGGCCTGGACCGCATCGTCCTGGTCCTGCGCTGAACCCGGCGCGCCTCGGCGAAGGGCCCGCGACCACCCCGGCCGCGGGCCTTTCGGCGCTCCGCCCTTGCGGATCATCCCGATCCGGCTGAGCTTGCGCGCACGTTCCGCGAGCCGCCGCCCGATCCACACAGACCCTCCGCCCCGATGGACCTTTCCATCACCCGCCGCGACCTGCTGAAGCTGGGCGTCGCTACCGGCCTGTCGCCCGCGCTGCGCTGGCTTCCGGACCCGCGGTCGTTCACCTTCGCCTTCTTCAGCGACACCCACCTGGGGCTGGAGGGTCGCAACCTGGAGGCGTGCCGGTCGCTGGTGGTGGAGATGGCGGAGCGGGTGCGTCCGGCGCTGGCCATCAACGGCGGCGACGTGACCGACTACGGCTGGGCGGGCGAGTACGACGGCTACGACCAGGTGCTGGCGGGAATCGGCTTTCCCGTGCACCACGTCCCCGGAAACCACGACGTGCGCTGGGCCCCGCGCGGGCTGCAGATCTTCCGCGAGCGCGTGGGAGCGCCATTCCGCTCCTTCGATCACGCCGGAGTCCACTTCGTCCTGCTCGACAGCACCGTTCCCCTGTCGCATTACGGGCACTACGAAACGGCCCAGCTCCGCTGGCTGGAGGCGGACCTGCGCCAGGTGGACCGCGCCACGCCCGTGCTGCTGTTCACCCATCACTGGGTGGGGCGCGCGCCGGTGATGGTCGACAACCAGGACGCGCTGTTCCGGGTGATCGAGCCGTACAACGTGAAGCTGGTGTTCAACGGCCACGGCCATTCCGACCTGCTGTGGGAGTGGAACGGCATCGCGTCTACCATGAACAAGGGGCTGTACCAGGGCTCGTACCAGCGCGTGGACGTGGATGCGCTCGCGGGCGAGGTGCGCCTCTCGCGCCGGACGACGGAGCAGCCGGAGCCGCAACTGATCGCCACGGTTCCGCTGGCGGCCTCGCGCTACAAGCGGCCGGTCTACCCCGTGGGCCTGAACATCGGCGCCGCAGCGGCCCGGGCGGCCGCCGCCGTGCCCGCGCCCGTGGTCCCCGAGCTGGAGCGGCGCTGGGAACGGCGACTGACGGGCGGGGTGATGTCGCACCTGCTGCTTGCGGACGGAACGCTGTACGTGAGTGCCATGGACGGATTCGTGAACGCCCTGCGCGCCGCGGACGGAGCGCCGCGGTGGAAGGCGCAGACCGACGGCTACTGCCACTCGTCCCCCGTGCTGGCGGAGGACCGGATCATCGTGGGGAGCGCGGATGGGCAGGTGTACGCCTTCCACGCGCGCGACGGGCGCAGGCTGTGGGCGCGGCGCACGGGCGGGCCGGTGTACGCGTCCGCGGCGGTGGCGAAGGGCGTGGCGGCCATCGCGTCCGGCGACGGCACCGTGTACGGGCTGAACGTGGAGGACGGAGTTGTGCGATGGACCTTCGCGCTCCCCCCCAGCCCGTCGGCGTTCGCGCAGAGCCCCGCGGGCACCGATGGCGAGCGCTTCTTCATCGGCGCGTGGGACAAGCACGTGTATGCGCTGGACGCGGCCACGGGCGCGCTCGCCTGGCGGCAGCCGGGGACGGACCGCTCGTTCGCGTACTCGCCGGCCATCGGTGGGCCGGCGGTGGGCGGCGGAACGGTGTACATCCCGGCCAATGGCAACGTGCTCCACGCCTTCGACGCCGCCACGGGAGCCACGCGCTGGACGTACACCTCGCCGGGCGACAAGGTGGGCTACTCGTCCCCCGCCCTGGTGGACGGCCGAATCTACATCGGCTGCCTGGGCGACCGGGGCGAAGTGCGCTGCATCGATGCGGCGGACGGGCGCGAGATCTGGGTAGCCGCGACCGGCAGCACCATCTACGATTCCAGCCCGGCCGTGGCGGACGGGCTGGTCAGCATCGGCTCGGTGGACGGGAGCCTGTGGGTGATCGCGGCGGACGACGGGCGGATCGTCGGGCGCCATGGCC
>NZ_DATBNB010000737.1 GCF_036554565.1 Longimicrobium sp.
CCTCCCCCGCGCAGCGGGGGGATGGGGGCCGGGGGGAGGGGGCTCCCAGAGGCATTCACCGGCAGCCAGGCCGTCTGGTGTGACTTCTCCCCTCTCCCGCGCAGTTTGCGGGGAGGGGCCGGGGGAGGGGCCTCCCGGACGCCGTCAAGACGACATCACACGATCAGCATCAATAGAACCGAACCACAAGCAGAACCGAATTACAGTGAGAATCGCCCACCTCGCCGACCTTCACCTGGGCTTCCGCGCCTACCACCGCGTCACGCAGCGCGGTGCCAACGCGCGCGAAGCCGACGTGGCCGACGCCTTTCGCCAGGCCGTCGCCCGCGTGGTGGAACTGCGCCCGGACCTGGTGCTGGTGGCCGGCGACGTGTTCCACACCGTCCGCCCCTCCAACACCTCCATCGCCGAGGCATTCCGGCAGTTCTGCCGCCTCTCGGAGGAGCTTCCGGAGACGCCGGTGGTGATGATCGCGGGCAACCACGACTCCCCGCGCTCGGCCGACACGGGGAACATCCTCAACCTGTTCCGCGAGATCGACGGGGTGCGGGTGGCGTGCGACGAAAGCCGCACGGTGCACCTTCCGCAGCTGGACACCTCCATCCTCTGCCTGCCCCACGTGGCTCTGTTCGCGGGCGAGCTGGCGCGGCTGGAGCCCGACCCCGCGGTCAAGCACAACCTGCTGATGCTGCACGGCACCATCGGCGGGGCCGCGGCCGAGCAGAAGCTGCGCTACGTGTCGGAATACGGTGGGGCCATCGTCGAGAACACCGACATCGGCCCGGAGCGGTGGGACTACGTGGCGCTGGGCCACTACCACATCGCCACCGAGATGGCGCCCAACATGTGGTACGCCGGAGGCATCGAGCGCACCTCCACCAACATCTGGATGGAGAAGGAAGAAAAGGGGTTCCTGCTGTACGACACCGAGACGCGCCGGGCCGACTTCCAGCCGCTGCGCACGCGCACGGTGGTGGACCTTCCCTGGGTGGAGGCGCGCGGCCTGGGCCCCGCCGAGGTGGACGCCCGCATCCGCGCGCTGGTGGAAAAGGTGCCCGAGGGCATCAAGGGCAAGATCGTCCGCATGGTGGTCACCGACGTGCAGCGCCCCTGCATCCGCGAGCTGAACCACAAGCAGATCCGCGAGTGGAAGGCCGAGGCGCTGCACTTTCACCTGGACGCGCGCCCGCCCGAGATCCGCCGCCGCGCCGCGTCCGGCGCGCCCGTGCGCCGCCAGACGCTGCAGGAGCAGGTGGAAAGCTTCATCCGCAAGGACTGGGTGCTGCGCGACGACCGCTGCGACCGCGACCACCTGGTGGAGCTGGGCAAAACGTACGTCGAGCGCACCGGGGAGGGCTGAGCCATGCGCCTCCGCTCCCTCTCCATGCGCAACTTCCGCCAGCACGCGCACACCGAGATTACCTTCCGCCCCGGGCTCACGGGCATCATCGGGCCCAACGGCGCGGGCAAGTCCACCATCCTGGAGGCCATCGCCTGGGCCATCTACGGCGCCTCGGCGGCGCGCGGGACCAACGACACCATCAAGTTCGCGCGCGCGGGGGCGCGTTCGCGTGTGGAGGTGGACCTGGCGTTCGGGCTGGGCGCGCACGAGTTCCGGGTGATCCGCACGCTCACCACCGCCGAGGTGTACCTGGACGGCGGCGCCTCGCCCGTGGCGTCCACCGTGGGCGGGGCGACGGCGTACCTGCAGCAGCGCGTCGGGATGACGCGCGAGGAGTTCTTCAACACCTACTTCACCGGGCAGAAGGAGCTGGCGTTCCTGGCCACCATGGGGCCCGCGGACCGCGGCCGCTTCCTCAGCCAGGTGCTGGGCTACGAGCGGCTGCGGCGCGCGCAGGACCTGGTGAAAGGGCGCAAGACCGAGCTGCGGAGCGAAATCCGCGGGCTCCGGGCGACGCTCGGGGATCCGGAAGAGATCGCCGCCGCGCGCGTGGCGGCCGAAAAGGGCGTGGCGGAGGCGGTGGAGGCGCGGAAGGCCTCGGTCCGCGCGGCGGAAGATGCCGCCGTCGCGCTGAAGGAGATCACGCCGCGCTGGGACGATGCGCAGAAGGCCCGCGAACGCTACCGCGAGCTCACGCACGCCATCGGTCAGGCGGAGCGCGACGGCGAGGCCGCGCGCCGCGAGCTGAACCGGGCCGCGTCGGAGCTGGAGGCCGTCGCCGAGGCAGAGGCCGCGCTGGCACCGCTTCGCGAGAAGCTGGTACACCTCCCCACCGTCACCGATCAGTGCACGAAGCTCAGCGAGCTGGCGCGCCAGGACGAACGCCGCAAGGCCCTCGTCCGGCAGGTAGCGGATCTGGATGCCGAGCTGGTGCGCGCGCGCGAGCGGCTGGAAAAGGTGGCCACGGCCCCGGAGCTGGAAAAGAAGTACGCGGGGGAGCTGGAGCAGCTGCGCACCCAGCGCGAAGCCGTCGCCGCCGCGCTGGACGAAAAGAAGTCCACCTGGCTGGCCGACAAGCAGGACGCCTTCACGCAGCTCTCCACCTACCGCGAGCGCGGCGCCGAGCTCAAGGAGCAGATCACCCAGATCCGCTCCCTGGGCGCCGAAGGCATCTGCCCCACCTGCGGCCGTCCCCTCGGGAAGGACTACGAACGCACGCTGGAAGAGCTGGAAGACCAGTGGCGGATGCTGGTGCAGGACGGAAAGTGGCGGGCCAAGCGATACGAGCAGCTCGAGGCCAAGCCCGAGGACGTCGTGGAGCTGGAGAAGCTGCTTCCGCAGCTGGTGGAGGCGGTGGAAGACCGGTCGCGCAAGCTCACCCGCTGCCAGGGCGCCTTGCAGGAGCTGGAGCAGCTGACGGCGGACCTGGCCCAGCGCCAGGCCCGGCGCGGGGAACTGCAGGGCGAGCTGGACGCGCTCCCCTCCGGGTACGACGCCGCGGAGCACCGCAAGGCCGAAAAGCGCTTGGCCGAGCTGCGCGAGCTGGAAAAGAAAGCCGCCCGGCTGGAAGAAACGGCCGCCCGCGGGGCGGACTGGGAGCTGGCGCAGTCGCAGGCCCGCGCCCGCGAAGCCGCGGCGGTGCAGCAGGCCGGCGCCGCCACGGCGGAGCGCGACGGGCTGGGGTTCAGCGAAGAAGCCTTCGAGGCCGTGCGCGCCGAGCAGAAGCGCCTGGACGAGGCCGTGCGCGCCGCCGACCTGCGCGTGGCCCGGGCCACGGGCGACCTGAACACCGCCGAGCAAGCGCTGCAGACCGCCACCCGCGCCGAGACGCTGTACCGGCAGCGGGTGAAGGCGGTCGAGGCGCAGGAAGCCGAGCTTCGCTACCACGACGAGCTCGACCTCGCCTACAGCGAGCTTCGCCAGCAGCTGAACGACCAGGTGCGGCCGGAGCTGTCGGAAATCGCCTCCGCCTTCCTTTCGCAGTTGACGGACGGGCGCTACACGTCGATGGAAATCGACGAGGCGTACAACCTGATGGTGATGGACGAGGGCGAGGACAAGCCGGTGATCTCCGGCGGCGAAGAAGACATCGCCAACCTGGTGCTGCGCCTTTCGCTTTCGCAGATGATCGCCGAGCGTGCCGGGCACCCGCTGTCGCTGCTCATCCTGGACGAGGTGTTCGGGTCGCTCGACGTGGCCCGCCGCGACAACGTGGTGCAGCTGCTCCATCACCTGGAAGACCGCTTCGAGCAGGTGATCCTGATCACCCACATCGAGGGGATCCGCGAAAGCCTGGACCAGGTGCTGCGCGTGGAGTACGACGAGCGCGCCGGCACCTCGGTGCTTCGCGAAGAAAACGTGACCGGCGGCGACGACTTCGAAGCCCCGCTCGCCGCCGACTGACGCGGTCCTCCCATCCGATCCTCATCCGTGACTCCCGTGACCCCAGCGCCCCCTTCGCCCGGCCTCGCCGAGTTCCTGGACCTTGCCGAAGGCGCCACCGTGGTGCCGGTGTGGCGCGAGTTCCTGTTCGACACCGACACGGCGGTTTCCGCCTTCCACAAGCTGGCACGGCCGCCCTTCGGGTTCCTGCTGGAATCCGTGGTCGGCGGCGAGCGGTGGGCGCGCTACACCCTGCTAGGGAGCGAGCCGCGCTCCGCCTGGCGCCTGCGCGGGCGGCGGGTGGACACGTGGACACCCGCGGGCGGATGGGTGGACCAGGGGGAAAGCGACGATCCGCTCGGCGACTTCGACCGCATGCTGACGTCGTTCCGCCCGGCGGAGGTGCCCGGCCTTCCCCGCTTCTGGGGCGGGGCGGTGGGGTACTTCGGCTACGACACGGTGCGGCTGATCGAGCGCCTTCCCGACGCGCCGGCCGAGGGGCTGGACCTGCCGGACGCGGTGTTCATGCTCACGGGGACCACCGTCGTCATCGACAACCTGTTCAACCGCGCGCGCGCCGTGGTGGCGGTGCAGGTGGAAGGCCTGTCACGCGTCGAGCGGGAGGAGCGCTACCATGCCGCGGGCCTGGAGATCGACGCGCTGATCGCCCGGCTGCACGAGTCGCCCGGGCCCGCGCCGCTGGCCCTGGCCGACGCCGGCGGCGAGGTGGACCCCGACTTCGAAAGCACCAGCAGCCGCCAGCGGTACGAAGACGGCGTGCGGCGCGTGCAGGAGTACATCCGCGCCGGAGACGCCTTCCAGGTGGTGCTTTCGCAGCGGCTGACGGTGCCCCTCGCCGCCGAGCCCTTCGACCTGTACCGCGCGCTGCGGACGCTGAACCCGTCGCCGTACCTGTTCTACCTGGACCTGGACGGCACGCGGCTGATCGGCTCGTCGCCCGAGGTGATGGTGCGGCTGGAGGATGGGAAGGTGACGGTGCGCCCGATCGCGGGCACCCGCCGCCGCGGCGCCGACGCCGCCGAAGACGAGCGGCTGGCAGCCAGCCTCCTGGCAGACCCCAAGGAGGTGGCCGAGCACCTGATGCTGCTGGACCTGGGGCGCAACGACGTGGGGCGGGTGGCCCGCTGGGGAACCGTGACGGTGCCGCAGCGCATGTCCATCGAAAAGTACTCGCACGTCCTGCACATGGTGTCCACCGTCGAGGGCGAGCTGCGCGAGGGGATGTCGGCGATGGACGTGTTCCGCGCGTCCTTTCCCGCGGGCACCGTTTCCGGCGCGCCCAAGGTGAGGGCCATGGAGATCATCGACGAGCTGGAGCCCGCCCGCCGCGGGCCCTACGCCGGCGCCGTGGGCTACTTCGGCTACGGCGGGCGCACGATGGACACCGCCATCGCCATCCGGACCGTCGTGGCCCAGGGGGGGCGGGCGCACGTGCAGGCGGGAGCGGGCATCGTGGCCGACTCGCGCCCCGCCGACGAGTACGACGAAACGCTGAACAAGGCCCGTGCACTGCTGCGCGCCGTGAAGATGGTGGGCGGGTGAGCAAGGGAAAAAGGGGATGGAAACGGATGTAGCAGCCGGTGAGGGCGAAGCCCGCCGCTCTTGACACCCCCGGATACCCATCCTATATAGAGGCGTATCCACTCCGCAGGACAGCACTTCCAACACACCATCGACGCGGCGCCGCAGCGGTTTTCGGCAGCTCGGCCATTCGCGCCAGTCCGGCGCCTATCTTCATTCCGGCACCACCCACGTCCACCCGCACCCGGAGGGCCGACGCGAAATTTCCCGGAGTCGAGCAGGGCACGACCCTTCGGGCAGCAGCGGCTTCCTTCGCCGAAGGAGGCAGGCGCGCCCCCCGCACCGCGCGGCTCCGTCGCGAAGCCGGTGCGAACCATCGGACCCCACCCGGCGCGCCATCCCGGCCGCCGAACCAAACAGGAGGACGAGGAATGAGAAATTTCCGTCGGCTGATCGCGGTAGTGATCGCGGCGGCGCTCGCACCGGTTTCGTTGCTGGCCCAGGAGGCCGCGACGGTGACCGGGCGCGTCACGAACGCCCAGGGCCAGCCAGAGGCCGCCGTGCTCGTGCGCATCGAGAGCCTGAACGTCGGTTCCCCCACCGGCCCTGACGGCACGTACAGGGTGGTGATTCCCGGGGCGCGCATCCGCGCCGGGCAGGCGGTGCAGATCTCCGCCACGCGCGTGGGCCTTGCCACCCAGACGCGCACCATCACGCTGAACCCGGGCGCCAGCCTCACCCAGAACTTCCAGATGGCGACCAGCGCGCTGCAGCTGGACGCGGTGGTGGTGACCGGGGCCGGGCTGCAGACCCGCGTGGAGCGGCTGGGCACGGCGCGCGCCAGCATCGACTCGGCGGTGCTTTCGCGCACCAACGAGACGAACGTGGTCTCGGGCCTCGCGGGCCGCGTGGCCAACGTGGTCACGCACCAGGCTTCCGGCGAGGCCGGCGCCTCCACGGCCATCCGCATCCGCGGCCAGAGCACGCTGAGCGGCACCGGCCAGCCGCTGTTCGTGATCGACGGCGTGCCCATGAACAACTCCACGCGCTCCACCTCGGGCGCGCTGCAGGGCACCGTGGCGCCCAACCGTGCGTCGGACATCAACCCCGACGACATCGAGTCCATCGAGATCCTCAAGGGTCCGGCGGCCACCTCGGTGTACGGGGCGCAGGCCGGCGCCGCCGGGGCCATCCTGATCACCACCAAGCGCGGGCGCGCGGGACGCACCACCTACTCGTTCCGCAGCTCCATCCAGCTGGACGAAGCCGCCTCGACCCTCCCCCTCCAGCAGAGGTACGGGATGGGCACGTCGAGCGTGACCCCGCCCTGCGCCCTGAACCCCACGATCACCAACGGAAAGGGCTGCTCCATCAGCAGCGGCTTCCAGTCGTGGGGCGCCCAGATCGCCCCCGGCACGCCGACGTACGACAACGTCGCCAACCTGTACGAAACCGGCCGCATCTTCGACAACGCCCTGACGATGTCGGGCGGGAACGAGCGCACCACGTTCTACCTGTCGGTGGGCGACGTGCGGCACAACGGCTTCATCTGGGGTGACGCCGACACGTACAACCGCAGCACCGCGCGCCTGAACGCCTCGCACCGCCTTCGCGAAAACCTGACGGTGGGCGGCAACGTCTCGTACGTGCAGACGGGCGGCCAGTTCGTGCAGCGCGGCAACAGCGTGAACGGCCTGATCCTGGGCGCGGTCCGCACGCCGCCGGAGTTCAACAACCGCATCTACCTGGACCCGGCCACCGGCCAGCACCGCAGCTTCCGGCTTCCCCTGCCGGGCCCCGGCGACGCGCTGACCAACCGCGGCTTCGACAACCCGTTCTTCGCGGCCTTCGAGGGCGAGAACACCGCCGAGGTCGGCCGCGTGTACGGCAACATCAACACCAACTGGCAGGCGCTCAACTGGCTGCGGGTAACCCACAACCTGGGCATCGACTACGCCAGCGACGACCGCATGGAAGCGGTTCCCGTCGGCAGCTCCGGCGCCGCGGTGGCGGGCCAGGTGACCCGCTGGCAGTTCTACGACCGCATCCTCGACCACAACCTCGTCGCCACGGCCGACTACTCGCTGGGACGCCTGATCTCCGGGTCGGTCAGCGCCGGCCAGAACCTGAACGAGACGTACTTCCGCCAGGTGTTCATCACCGGGCAGACGCTGATCGCGCCCCGCCCGTTCAAGCTGGCGAACACGGTGTCGCGCCAGCTGCCCACGGACGCCGACTCCACCAGCCGCATCGAGTCGTACAACCTGACGGGCACCATGGACGTCGCCGACCAGCTGTTCCTGACGGCCGGCGTCACCAACTTCGGCTCGTCGCGCTTCGGCTTCAACAGCAAGCGGGCCTGGTACCCGCGCGCCCAGGCGGCGTGGACGTTCACGCGTCCGCTGAACCTCCCCGAGAACCTGCTCAGCTTCGGCAAGCTGCGCCTGGCGTACGGCGAGAGCGGGCAGCTTCCGGGCATGTACCAGCTGCAGGACGTATTCTCGGCGGGGCTGATCACCGACTTCAGCCCGGGTGCGCAGCTGCAGCCCACGCTGGGCGGCCTGGGCGGCCTGTACACCTCGGCCACGCAGGGCAACCCCGACATCGGCCCGGAGCGGGTGTCCGAGACGGAGCTGGGCGTGGACCTGGCCTTCTTCAACGGCCGGACGGACCTCAGCCTGACGCACTACCGGCAGAACGCGTCGGACGTGATCTTCCCCATCCAGCTGGCGCCTTCGACGGGCTTCGGCCAGCGGGTGCTGAACGCCGCCGAGATCCAGAACCGCGGCTGGGAAGCCACGGCCAACTTCCGGATCGTGGAGCGCCGTGACTTCAGCGTGAACGTGGGCGGCCAGTGGGCCCGCAACCGCAACAAGCTGCTGAGCCTGGGCGACACCGCCCGCAAGGAGCTTTCCAGCCCCTTCCTGGGCGGCTCGTTCGGCGGGCGCACCACCGACGCCGTGGTGGGCCAGCCCCTGGGCGTGTTCCAGGGCACCGACTTCGCCCGCTGCGGGCGCGGCCTGGAGATGGTGGGCACCGAGAACGTCGGCGCGGCCTGCGCGGGCAAGCCGGACGGCGCGCTGTACATCAACGCCTCGGGCTTCCCCATCCAGGACCCCACCACCCGGGTGATCGGCGACCCCAACCCGGACTGGACGGGCGGCCTGACCGGCGAGGTGAACTTCCGCGGCGTCCGCCTGAGCGCGTTCGTGGAGCACCGCTCCGGCGGCAGCAACCAGAACATGACCCGTGCCTCGATGTACAGCTACGGCACGCACGGCGACACCGAGCAGCGCGCCACCTGCACCACCGCCGGCGGCGTCACCACCTGCGTCGGCAACGAGCAGGTGTTCGGCCAGACCATGATGCCGGGTGCCGTCGTGGGCCCCGGTGCCGGCAAGGCCGTGCCCATCGGCGAAACCTGGTACACTTCGCTGGGCGGCATCGGCGGGCCCGCGTCACAGTTCCAGGAAGACGCCACCTACACGCGCCTTCGCGAGGTGACCATCGGCTACACCTTCTCGCAGCCCTGGGTCACCCAGCGTCTCGGCCTCAGCGCGATCGACGTGCGCCTGGCCGGCCGCAACCTGAAGACCTGGACCAACTACACGGGCTTCGACCCCGAGGTGAACGTCGGCGGTGCCGCCGCCGCCAACCGGGGCATCGACTGGATGGTCAACCCCCTCTCGCGCGCGTGGGTGTTCTCTCTGGGCCTCACCCACTGAACAGGAACGGAGCAACGTGATGAGCAAGAAATTCACGCTCGCGGGCCTCGCGGCCGCCATAGTGGCGGTGTCGGGGTGCAGCGACTTCCTTACCGGCGAGGGGATCGACGAGAACCCCAACCAGCCGGTCACGTCCACCACGCAGCAGCTGTTCGTGGCCGCCCAGGCGCAGGCGTTCGTCCGGCAGGAGGGGCAGGTCGCCCGCAGCGCCGCGATGTTCATCCAGCAGCTGTCGGGGACGAACAACCAGCAGAAGGACTACGGCAGCTCGTACCTGAACACCGAGGCTGCCTACTCCGGCATGTTCGCGGGCTTCTACACCGGCGGCGGGCTGGTGGACTGGCGCAAGATCCAGGCGAACGCCCGGGCCGCGGGCGACCAGCAGTTCGAGGGGATCGCCAAGGTGTGGGAGGCCCTGCAGATGGGCACGGCCGCGTCGGTGTGGGGCGACATTCCCTACCGCGAAGCCGTGGGCGAGGAGACGAAACCCGTGCTGGACCCGCAGCAGCAGGTGTACGCCGAC
>NZ_DATBNB010000738.1 GCF_036554565.1 Longimicrobium sp.
GCCACAAGGTCAAGGAGCAGCGCGTGGCGGCGGTGGACGAGATCGTGGCCGAGATCGCGGCGAAGGTGAACAGCCGCGAGCTCGACGTGCACCTGGCCAAGGTGCAGCCCAGGTTCCAGGAGCCCGCCGGCGACACGAGCACCACCGACAATCCGTACTGATCGGGCTTGCTGGATAACGAACGGGGCGTGCGAAGATGATTCTTCGCCCGCCCCGTTTTCCGTCCCCCGTACTGCCTCTCAACCGTCCAGGAGCACGGGCCCGAACCGCCGATGGAACGCGGGCGCCAGGCGCCTGCAGAACTCTTCGGTGGTGCCGCCGCGGGCTTCGAACCGCCGCATCAGCGCGCGCTGCAGCGCCAGGTACGCTTCGAACCGCGTGGGCGAGGTTTCCAGGAACCGACGAACGATTTCCATAAGCCCTTCCTTCGGCGCCGGCATGGCGCACGCGACCCCAAAGCATTCGGCGTGCCGCCCGGCGTGATCGCCGAAACCCTTGTGGATTCAACACTTCCCGCTGGGCGCCGCCCCGCTTTCTCCCTTCGCGCGCAGCCGGTGTGGCCGCCGGGGGACACCCGCTGAGGCAATACGCGGACAGGCCGGCGGGAGTTGCAAGATGCCCGAAGTCCTGCGATCACGCACGTGACGCGATCCACGCGGGCATCTGGTCCGATAATCCGCGTTTGCACGACGAATGTCTAGCGGGATCGAATACTCCACTTCCGTGGATTAGCTTGCGTGAAAACCGTAAACGAGTTGCCACACGCCAGAGAACCGATTAATGTCCGATCGGAGTCGCAGCCCGCGTCGCGCGTCCATCATGCGCCTCTTCGCCGAAGGGGAACCAAAGGACTTGCTTGTGGTATACGGGAGAGCTTATACTCGCTGTCGTGGGGGGGCATGAGTGAAACTTGTGAGGTCCGCTTCAGCCCGGCAGCTGAACGTGAGTTCCGGCGCCTCGCGAAGCAGGACCCCGAGCGCGCGGTGGCGTTGGCGGGGTTGATTGAGCAGGTAGAGGAAAACGGATGGAAGCTCTCTACCAACTCGGAAGTGATCAAGGTACTTCGCAACAAGACGTGCATCGGAGAGATTCGCGATGTCGGGAGTGGCGGCTATCGTCTTTTTTTCTTCTGGGACGACACGGCAACGGCACGCGACTTGTGGGTCTGCAGGATCATCCCCAAGCGGGATGTAGAGGGGAGACGACGGCTCAACGATGTCTGTGACGCCGTAGAAGAACATAGAACGCGTTTCCTCAACGAGAGAAAGAAGAAGAGCTAAAATGTCCCAGCATCAGGGTACTCGGGCGAAGGATCTGTTTGCAGCACTGCGCAATGAGATCCCGGAGTTCGCGCAGGCCGAGCGGGATCTTGGAAGCCGCCTTGTCGTGGCGAAGAATGTAATCCGTCTGCGTATCCAGCGAGGGTATACGCAGCAGCGCTTGGCCGAGGAACTTGGCGTGACGCAGCCCCGAATCGCAGAGATCGAGGGCGCTCGCGCCAACATGAAGGTTGATACGCTCGACAGACTCGCGAGGGTGTTTGGGGTTGAAACGTCGAGCCTTTTCAAGGTAGAGAAGAAGAGCACCAGGCGGACTGCAGCGTACGTGAGCCAGCCCATCAAGCCGGCCCAGGTCCGTGAGCGTCACGAGGATTGGGGAGTAGCTCCGCGCTCATATGCTGCCGCAACTGCTGGCGTTGAGGGTACCTGATGGCGCTGGCAAAGGTCCGCCGGGAGAAAAAGCCGGATTCGGCCGTTCCGCCTGTGGCGGCGAAACTCGTTGACCTCTACCTCTACCGCGTCCGGTACACCGAGAGGCGAACCCAATCGGATGAGGACGAGGAGATGGCGGCGAACACGACGTTCTTCCTCTCGGCTCGGCTGTTTGCGGATCGGACCGTAGGGGTTGAAGTCGGGACTAAGGTAAAAACCCGGGCCGGATTGCTCGTTGAGGTGATCTACCGGACTCGGTTTGAGCGAGGGCCCGGCGTTCAGGAAGACATGCCCCAAGAGGCGTTCGGACGCCAAGTCGCCGCCCGAGTAGCGCCGGTGGTTGCGTTCCCCTTCATTCGCGAGACCATCGCGTCGCTGACAGGGAAGTCCGGAGACACTTTCATGATGCCCGTTGTGAATGTGGGCGCGATTTTTGATCCCGATTCTCTAACATTTGTCGTCACCCGGCCAAAGGGCGCCCGCGACGAGCCACCGCCCGCTTTCACGGCCTAAAACACCAGGAACGTGGCAGGGCGGTCTGATCATCGCGTATAACGAGCGAGAACCACTCGGTTCTCGCTCGCTGTTTATTATTCAATGATTGTACGGCTATGTAGCGACTCACCGCACGACTGGCAAGACGGCGCCACTGCGGCGCACTCCTTCGTCCAGAAAGTTCGGATAGGATCGAACAACGTGCTCGGATGCATGGCAGCATGGAATCCGGGCAGACGGGAGGCAGGCCATCGGAAGTTTGGAGCGTCACCTTTTGGGCGTGATGTGCGTCCAACTCCTGTCGGCGTCAGCAACTCTGATGCGGTTGACGGCAACGTTGACCGAGCGTCCTGCGCGTACTACGTTGCGCAATCCTCCTCACCGCGCCGCACTCCCGTTCACGCCGCCGCAATGCATCGTGGACCGTCCCAGACCGCGCGCGGCGCGCATCCCCGTCCTCCGTCCGGGCATCCCCCATGTCCAGCTCCGCCGTCCTGTCTCCCGGCCTGGTCGTCGCCGGCCGCTACCGCATCGAAGAAACGCTTGCCGGTGAGGGGAGCGCGGCCCTTCTGCGCGCCACTGACACGCGTGCCGAGCGCGGGGTGGTGCTGCGCATGCTGCCGCTGGGCGGCGGGGATGATGGCGAGCGATGCACGCGGCAGGGCAAGCTGGCGGCGCGGCTGACGCACCCCAACCTGGCGCGCGTGCTGGATTTTGGGCCGGACGAGGCGGCCGGCGTGCGGTACGTGGCGGCGGAGCTCGGGGCGGGGGGATCGCTGGCTGCCCTGCTGGCCCAGCGGGGCGCGCCGCCGCTCCCCTTGGCGCTGCGGATGCTGCAGGAGGCCGCCGCCGGGCTGGCGGCGGCGCATGCGGCAGGGGCGGTGCACGGCGACCTGCATCCGGGAATGCTGTGGCTTTCGCGCGGGGGCGGAAAGCTGCGCGTCGAAGTGCTTGGGCTGGGGATGGACGCCGCCGGTGCGCCGCCCGCGCGCGCGACCGCCCGCTACTGCTCGCCCGAGCGGCTGCGGCGCGCCCGCGACCTGGCTCCCGCGGCCGACGTCTTCAGCCTGGGCGCCATCGCCTACGAGGTGCTGGCCGGGCTCCCCGCCGACTGGATGACCCTGCTCGTCGCCATTGCCAAGGGCCAGCCCGCCGTGGTGCCGTCGCCGCTCGCGCTGAAGCCCGAGCTGCCGCCGGAGCTGGCGGATGCCGTGTTGCGCGCCCTGTCGGCCACGCCGGCAGAGCGCTGGTGCGATGCGGGCGAGTTCGCGGCTGCGCTCGCCGTGCCCGTCGCCGTCCCGTCCGCGCCGACCATCATCCCGCTGCCCATCAGCGTAGTCCGGGAGCCCGCGCCGGAGCCCCGCGCCGCGGAGCTCCCGCGATCCATCCCGCTCGGCGTACCGATCGTAGCGGCTCCTGCGGACGTGCTCCCCGCGCCCGCGGAGATCGCCAAGACGGCAGAGACTCTGCCTGTCCTGGAGCTTGTGCCGGAGCCGTATCCGCTGGAGATCGTCCACGCCGATGTGTCGCCGCCGGTGGGTCTCGCTCCGGCTGCGGAAGCTCCTGCGGTCGCCGATGCTGCGCCTGCCGAGCCCGCATCCGCCACGCGGATCTTTCCCGAAAGCACGTCGGACGAAGGTGTGCTCGCCGCCACCGACTTGGCCGAGTGCCTCTACATCCCGCCGGCCATCGTGCCCGCTGCGGAGGCGCCTGCTCCCGCGCTGATCGCGGACGTGGACTCGATCGCTGCGCGCGATGTGCCGCAGCAGGTCGCCGCATCCACGGGCTTGGACGATGTTGTGGCGGCAGAAATAGAGCTGCCCCTGATCGAGGCCCAGGACGAGCCCCCCAAGCTGCCGCCGGCCGCTGCCCCCATCGCGGAGCCGGCGATCCTGTCCGCCAGGCTGGATGTCGTCCAGGAAGATCAGGCGGCGGCGCAGCGAGTTCCTTTCGGCCAGCGGACCCTGCTTCCGGCGTCGGAGCCCGTCGTGCCGGAGCGGGCGGACCGGATTCCACCGCAGGTGCCAGACGGCCCGGCGCCCGGCGTGCCGGTGACCCCGATCGTGCGGTACGGCCGGCGCAAGCCGAGCGCGCAGCCGGCTGGCGGGCGCGGCGGATTGATCGCTGCCGGGGTGGCGCTCGCGGTGCTGATCGCGGGTGGCGGGCTGGTGGCGAAAACGGCCATCGGTGGCTCGTCGACGGATGCCGCCGCGGCGCGTCTCGCCTCGCCCGCACGGGCGACCGCTTCGCCCGAGGCGTCCGCGCCCGCTCCGTCGGCCGAGGCTGCTGCGCCGGCCGCTGAGCAGCCCACGACCACGCCGAACCCTGCCGCGTCGGCGGCGGACGAGGAGCGACGCCGCGCGGAGGAGAAGCGCAAGCAGGATCAGCTTCGTCGCGACCAGCAGCGCCGGGCTGATTCCATGCGCGCCGCGCAGCTCGCGTCGGCGCGGCAGCCGGCGGCGCAGGCGCCGGCGCCGATCCAGCCGCCCACCCCGGCCGAGAACCGCCCGGCGCCGCAGGTGGCGGTGGCGGCTCCGCCCGCGGCAGCTGCCCCGGCGCCGGCCGCGCCCACCCGCCCTCGCGTGGATCCGTCACGCGTGTACCGCGCGGGCGAGTTGGACGTGGCGCCGGCGCTCGCCAACCGCGCGGACTTCGGCCGCGTGGTTGCCCGCAACTACCCGTCGTCCGCGAACGGGGCGGGAAGCGCGGTGGTGGAGTTCGTCGTGCTTCCGAACGGAACGGTGGACCGATCGTCGATCCGCGTGCTCGAGGTTTCGGACCCTGTCTTCCGTCGCGCCGCCACCGCGGCCGCGAGTGCCGCCCGCTTCACACCGGCGCGTGTGGATGGGCAGGCCGTCCGCGCTTCGGTGTCCATCCCGCTCACCTGGAACGCGAACTAGGCGCACGCGAGGGAACGTTGGAGCTACCCGCATTCCCGTTGCGTCAGGGCGAGCATCTGCTGTGGACCGGCCAGCCCCGCCAAGGAAGGGCGGTTCGCGGCGCAGTGGACGTGGTCGCGGTGGTGTTCGGCCTGGTCTTCGGGGTGGTGGTATGGCGCTCGGTGAGCCTGTTCGGCGGCCTCTCCACCATCGACTACCTGCTTTTCTGCTCGCCGGTCGCCTTCTTCGTCGGCCACGCGCTCCTCGTACGCTGGGTCCTGGACCCACGCCGTCGCGCACGGACGCATTACGCCGTGACGGATCAGCGAATCCTCACCATCACGCCGAGGCGGACCGCGTCGGTGGAACTCGGGGACCTGGTGAGCGTTACCGCGTGGGTGAACGGGGTAGGGCTGATCACCGGCGGCGCGGCCCCACCCGGCATCATCGAACCGATGATCGCGAAGCGCCTGTCGGCGGGGCTGCCGCACGGCTCGGGGAACATCTACTTCGGGGTGCGGCGGACGGACGGCGGATGGTTCGCTCCCAAGTCGCCGCCGATGTTCGAGATGATCGAAGCGGCACCGGAGGTGATGGAAATCATCACCCGAGCACGTCGAGGCGAAGACGCGAAGCTGTCGACGTGACCCGAGAGCCCTGATACATCGAGAACGCCCCGGCCAGGTCACTGGCCGGGGCGTTCTCGCATCAATCGACGTACGTCTCGAAGAACCCGGGCAATCGTCCCAGCGTTTCGCCGCGCACCTCCACCGTCGCCGCCCCGCGCATCTGCACGAACCAGCGGCGGGACGGACGCGCCATGTCCGTGACGTGCACCGCGCTAACGTCCACCGACACGCGCATCCCCTGCCGCGCGTCTCCAAACATGAACCGGCGGGGGACGCGGATCGTGCGTCCCCCGGCGCGAACCGTCTGCCACTCACTCACCTGCATCTCGCCCGGGCGATAGACACCGCGCACGCCGCGGCCGTCCACCAGGTAGGCGAACAGCCCCCCGGGCGACGAAGAGCCGCCGCGGACCACGCCGTACAGCAGCGACAGGTTTGCATCGGACGCGGAGCCCCACTCCCACGAGACGTCGCGCCACACGCCCCAGTTGTGGTCGTGGTACGCCTGCGCCCCGCGGACGGCGCGGCAGGCGGGAAGGCAGACGGTCCCCTCGGCGGTGGCGTACAGCGCGGGAGTCACGTAGCCGGACACCAGCTCCGCCCCGCCGATGTCCGTGGGCGGAAAGTAGCGCCGCGGGGCGGGGGAGACCCGCAGGTCCACGCGGACACCTTCCGCATCCGCCACCACGTGGTATCCATCGTCCCCCAGCCGCACGAACGCGCGGTCGCCGAAGCGCAGGTCGGGCCCGGTGGTGTCGAAGCGAACCTGCTCGCCGGGCAGGTCGCGCGTCAGCGAGCGATGGGTGCCGTCGGGCTCGCGCACCGTCAGCAGGATGCGCCCACCCCAGCGGCCGGGCACGCTCACTTCGCCCGCCACCATCAGCGTTACGTACATCCACCGTGCATCGTCCAGCACCACGTTGAAGTAGTGCCATTCCGCCCAGGTGCTGTCGCGAACGGGAGGGATGTGGAAGCGGTCGATCTCCCGCAGCAGTTTGGTCTGAGTCGGGTTCAGCCAGCGGCGGTCGGCGTCCGAGTCTTCCCAGCGGCCGGAGAGCAGCGTGGGCGCGGCCCCGGCGGCCTTCACGCGCGAGGGGATCTCCCCGCCGGCAATGGCGGGCAGCCGCCGGTCGCCCACGAACAGCTCCACCTGCTTTCCGTCCAGGACGGGGCTGGCCGCCGCGACGCCGAACTGCTCGCGCCCGCGGGGCGATTCGAAGACGTTGCGGTGAAGGAAGCGCGCGTGGTCGATGCCCAGGAAGAGGGATGACACGCCGCCCGCCTTGAGCATCTCGGCGCTGATCCCCGCGGGAACGACGACGACGTCGCCGCCGCCCACCAGCTCGCGGTCGCGCGCCTGCTCCAGCATGGCCTCGCCCACCGCGAGCAGGACGACCATCACCGACACGCCCAGCGCGTAGCCGCCCAGCAGAAAGAGCGCGCGCCCGGGGCGGTTGCGAAGCTCCGCGAGCGCCAGCCGCAGGATCACGAGGGCTCCCCTCCCGACACCACCAGCCCGTCCGCCATCTCCACGCGGCGGCGCGCGCGGCCGGCCACGTGGGGGTCGTGCGTGACGATGACGAGCGTGGTGCCGTCGGCGTTCAGCCGCTCGAACAGGGCGATGATCTCGTCACCCGTACGGCGGTCCAGCTCGCCCGTGGGCTCGTCGGCGAAGATCACCTCGGGGCGGTTGGCGAGTGCACGCGCGATGGCGACTCGCTGCTGCTCACCGCCGGAGAGGTGAGGCGGCCGGTGGCGGATCCGGTGCCCCAGCCCCACGAACTCCAGCAGCTCGCGCGCGCGGTCCCGCCGCTCGCGCCGACCGATGCCCGCCTCGGCCATCGGCAGCTCCACGTTCTCGGCCGCGGTGAGGACGGAAAGCAGGTGGAAGCGCTGGAAGATGAAGCCCACCTTGCGCAGCCGCAGCGCCGACCGGCGCCCCTCGTCGAGCGCATAGACGCTCTCGCCCAGCAGCTCCACGGTGCCGCGGGTGGGCGCCTCGATGCCGGCCAGCACGTTCAGAAGCGTGCTCTTGCCGCACCCCGACGGCCCGACGACGGCCACGTGCTCGCCTCGGGAAACGGAAAGGTCGACCCCGCGCAGCGCGTGCACGGCGTCGCCCTGATAGGGGAATTCCTTGATGATGCCGCGGGCGGCGATCACGGGCGTCGGGTCGGCTGGGGACGATGGAGAATTCACTAATTCCTGTTCACGATACGGTTATGTTGCGAATGCTGCCGCTGCACGGGCGAATGAATTCGCTGCAACAAACACACGATGTCCGCCTCCGCGGACTGCACGCTTTCGTGTGGCCTCGGTGGTCGTGCGCGCCCTCGCTTCGATGGGCGGTCTGGCCGGGATCGCGCCGTTCCACTGGGGCCGGCGCGTTCCTCGGCTGCCCTCTCCCCCCGCCCCCTCTCCCGCAAGCGGGAGAGGGGGAGAACTTTACCACCACCCGGCGCGCCACATACTCGAAC
>NZ_DATBNB010000739.1 GCF_036554565.1 Longimicrobium sp.
TGAACGGCTCGCTCAACGCCGCGGGCTTCACCGCCGGCGACGTGATCCGTACGATGGACGGGGAGGCGGTCGCCAACGCCGCCGCGCTGCGGGCCGTGCTGGAGCGGAAGCGGGCGGGGGACGTGATCCAGGCAGCGTACGAAACGCGCGGCGGAACGCGGCAGGCGGCGGTGACGCTGGTGGAGAACCCCGCGCTGGAAGCCGTTCCCTACGAGGCTGCGGGAATGCGGGTAACACCGGAGATGCGCGCCTTCCGCCAGTCGTGGCTGGGCTCGGGAGCCAGGCAGTGAACCGAAAGAAATCGATGCGGACCACCTTTTTCGCGCTGGCGCTGCTGATGATGAACGCGGCCTCCTGCGGCAACGACGCCACCGACGACGGCGCCGAGCCAAAGGCGCCGCCGGCTCCCGCGCCCGTGCAGGCGGTGGAGCAGGTGCGCAGCTATCCGCACGACTCCACCGCGTTCACGCAGGGGCTGGTGTGGCGCAACGGCACGCTGTACGAGAGCACCGGGCGCTACGGCCAGTCGTCGCTGCGCGAGGTGGCGCTGGAAACGGGGGAGGTGCTGAAGAAGACGCCGCTCGCGCCGCAGTACTTCGCCGAGGGCATCGCCGCGGTGGGCGACAGCATCTACCAGCTCACCTGGCGCGAAGGGGTGATGTTCATCTACGACCGCCGCACCCTTCGGCCCGCGGGGCAGGTGCAGTACAGCGGCGAGGGTTGGGGGCTGACGAGCGATGGACAGTCGCTGGTGATCAGCGACGGGTCCAGCTACCTGACGTTCCTGGACGCCAAGACGCTCAACCCGCTGCGCACGGTGGCGGTAACGGACGGCGGCACGCCCGTGCACGACCTGAACGAACTGGAGTGGGTGAAAGGCGAGGTGTGGGCCAACGTCTGGCACACCACGCGGATCGCGCGCATCGATCCGCAGACCGGGCGCGTGAAGGGCTGGCTGGAGCTTGCGCCCATCGCTCCCTCGCGCAGCGATCCCGAGGCCGTGCTCAACGGCATCGCCTACGATCCGCAGTCCAACCGGCTGCTGGTGACGGGAAAGCTGTGGCCCGCGCTCTTCGAGATCCGCATTCCGTCCCTGGGCGTCGGCAGCTGAAACCACGGGGGGCGCGCGCGCGTACGGTGACACGCCGGATGCCGGCCGCTTCCACCCGAATCGCCGACCCTCATGCTGGTTCTTCGCCTTGTCCTGACGCGCGTGCTCCTGGGGCCGATCACCCGGCTCCTGGGCCGCGGCCTCCCTCTTCTTCTGCGCGCACTCCGCCTTCTTCGGCGCTGACGGGGGACGGCCGGGCCGCCGTTCCTGCACGGGCGCTCCGCCACACGGCGGAGCGCCCGCCGTTTTGGGGCTTGCCCTAACCCCCTGCGACCGTGCACTTTGCCCGCTGGGCGCCCATCCCGTGGCTCCCCCCTGACGTCCACGCCTTTCGCGTGAGATCACCGCTCCCGGGGCCGCACGGATTTCCATGATCCTGAGATGACACCAGGCACCACCGCCCAGGAGGACGCGTCCCCGCTACTTCCCTTTCCTTCGCTCGCCATCGCGCCGCTGTATCCCGGCAGCTTCTTTCCGCCGCCGGATGACGCGGGACGCGCCCTGCTGGCCGGGGACGTGGAGGGCGGCGCGTCCCGCGCCCGCGCCGTGCTGGAGGGTGCTCCGCCGGCGAGGAATCGATTCGGGGCGCTGCTGGCGCTGGCGGTCGCGGACGGGCTCCGTGGCCGGTATCGACAGGCGCTGGACGGGATCGACGAGGCGGAATCCGCCCTCCGCGAGCCGGACGATGCGCAGCGGGTGCTGATCCTGGCCAACCGCTCGGCCGCGCTGGTCGGGCTCTGGCGGCTGACGGATGCCGAGCGCGCGGCGGCGGAGGCGCTCAAGGCGGGGCGGCGGATGAAGGACGACCACCAGGCGGCGGTCGGCGGCTTCGCGCGGGCCGTGGCGCACCTGGCCCGCGGCCGCCGCGCCGACGCGCGCACGCGGCTGGCGGAGGCCGTCCGCGGCTTCGCCAGGGCGGGCGACGTGCTGCGCCAGGTGCAGTGCCACCACCTGCTGGGCGAGATCGCGTACGACGGCGAAGACCCCATCCGTGCCGGCAGCCACTACCGCGACGGGCTGGCGCTCGCCCGCCCGGCCGGCGCGCTGGACGTCGTGGAGCTGCTGACGCTGCGCTTCGAGCACCGCTGATGGCGCGGCACCCGATGGAGCCGGACCACGGGGAGCGCGAAGACGTCGCCCTTCAGGAGCGCACCCATACGCAGCCGCCGCGCATGTACCGCGTGCTGGTGCACAACGACGACTACACCACGATGGAGTTCGTCATCGAGGTGCTGGTGCGCTGGTTCGACAAGGCCGAGCCCGAGGCCATGCGCGTGATGCTGCAGGTGCACCACATGGGCGCGGGAGTGGCGGGTGTCTACACGCGCGACGAAGCCGAGACACGCGTCGCCGAAGTCACGGCCGAGGCTCGCGGCCGCGGCTTTCCGCTGCTGCTTACGATGGAACCGGAGTAGGATGTCACAGCCGGCGCTGCGCCCCGAACTGGAGATGAGCCTGCACCTGGCCGTGATGGACGCGGCCCGGCGCGGGCACGCGTACGCGGGGCTGGAGCACCTGCTGATGGCGCTGCTCCACGACGACGACACCGCCGGCGCCGTCCGCCGCGCGGGCGCCGACGTCGAGCGGCTGCGGGCGCGGCTGGAGCGCTTCCTTTCCGAGCAGATCCAGACGGGCGCCGAGCCGCGCGACACCAGCTCGCCCACGCTGGCCTTCCGGCGCGTCGTCCAGGAAGCCGTGCTGCAGGTGTACCGCTCCGGGCGCGACGAGGTGACCGGCGCGCACGTCCTGGTCGCCATGTTCGACGAGGACGACAGCTTCGCCGTGCACTTCCTGGCGGAGCAGGGCGTCGACAAGCTGTCGCTGATGCGCACCGCGTCCGACGGCCCGGCGCCGGACGGGGACCACACCGTCCCCGCGGGAGTGGACGGCGACGAAGCCGAGCCCGCCCGCGATGCGCTCGCGAGGTTCGCCACCTCGCTCAACCGCCAGGCGGCGGACGGGCGGCTGGACCCGGTCATCGGGCGCGACAAGGAGATCACCCGCGCCATCCACGTCCTGGCGCGCCGCCGCAAGAACAACCCGCTCTTCGTCGGCGACCCCGGGGTGGGGAAGACGGCGCTCGCCGAGGGATTGGCGCTGCGCATCCACCGCGGCGAGGTGCCCGCGCCCCTGCGCGACGCCGAGATCTTTGCGCTGGACGTGGGCGCCCTGCTGGCCGGCACCCGCTACCGGGGCGATTTCGAGGAGCGGCTGAAGGCCGTGCTGCGCGAGCTGGAATCCCGCCCGGGCGCGGTGCTGTTCATCGACGAGATCCACACGCTCGTCGGCGCGGGCAGCACCAGCGGGGGCGCCATGGATGCCTCCAACCTGCTGAAGCCTGCGCTGGCCGCCGGGCTGCGCTGCATGGGCTCCACCACCTGGGACGAGCTGCGCTCGCACTTCGAAAAGGACCGCGCCCTCGCCCGCCGCTTCCAGAAGGTGGAAGTCGCCGAGCCCTCGGTGGACGACACCGTCCTGATCCTCGAGGGGCTGCGGCCGCGCTACGAGGAGTTCCACGGCGTGCGCTACACCCCGGAGGCCGTCCGCGCCGCCGCGGAGCTTTCGGCCCGCCACCTTCACGATCGCCGGCTCCCCGACAAGGCCATCGACCTGCTGGACGAGGCCGGTGCGGACGTGCGCCTGGCCGGCCCGGAGCCCGATGCCGCCGCCGGCCGGGAGGACGATGCGCGGCCGGAAGTGGGCGTCGAGGTGGTGGAGCGCATCCTCTCCGCGATGGCCAACGTGCCGCCGCGCACCGTCGCGGGGAGCGACCGGGAGCGCCTGCGCACGCTACAGGCGGAGCTGCAGGCGCGCGTCTTCGGCCAGGATCAGGCGATCGGGCAGCTCGCCTCGGCCATCAAGCTGGCCCGCGCCGGGCTGCGCGATCCGCGCAAGCCGGTGGGCTCGTTCCTGTTCACCGGGCCGACGGGGGTGGGGAAGACCGAGGTGGCGCGTTCCCTGGCCGAGGTGATGGGCGTGGAGCTCATCCGCTTCGACATGAGCGAGTACATGGAGCACCACACCGTGTCGAGGCTGATCGGGGCGCCGCCCGGGTACGTGGGCTTCGACCAGGCCGGGCTGCTGACCGAGGCCGTCACGCGCGCGCCGCACTCGGTGGTGCTGCTGGACGAGATCGAAAAGGCGCACTCCGACGTGTTCAACCTGCTGCTGCAGGTAATGGACTACGGCAGGCTGACCGACAACAACGGGCGGCAGGCCGACTTCCGCAACGTGGTGCTGATCATGACCAGCAACGTGGGCGCGGAGGAAATCAGCCGCCGGCGGCCGGGGTTCGGGGCCGGCCCCGCCGGCCCAGGCGACGACGACCGGGCCTTCGAGCGCACGTTTCCGCCGGAGTTCCGCAACCGCCTGGACGCGCGGATCGCGTTCGCGCCGCTCTCGCCGGGGGTGATGGAGCGGATCGTCGACCGGCTCGTGCGGGAGCTGGCCGATCGCCTGGCGGATCGGCGGGTTGGGCTGGAGGTGTCGCCGGCGGCGCGGGCCTGGCTGGCGGAAAACGGATACGATCCGCTCAACGGCGCTCGTCCGCTGGGCCGGCTGCTGCAGGACCGCGTGGCCCTCCCGCTTTCCGAGGAACTGCTGTTTGGCGCCCTGGAAAACGGCGGTGCCGCCCGGGTGGACGCCGCCGGGGGAGAGCTGTCCATCCAGTATTCCTGATCCCGCCGGCGGCTCGGCGGAGGGCGGACCTCATCTTGCGACAGGGTGTACATGGTTTGCGCGAGGATGGGCCAGCACGGAAGCGGACACGACCTCCGCGGGAGTGAAACCGTAGCAGTTTGAAGGAGCCGCTGTTTTCTGCGCAGGCCTAAACGCGTGTGCGGAAAGAAAATAGTGGCGTTTCGGCACCCGGTTGCATATAGTATACAGTATTGTCACTGTGCTAAGACAAATTTTCAGGGTACACCTGCAAGGAGAATGTCTGGATGAAGACTTCCAGAAATAAGGCGGCGGCTCTGCGCGTCCCCCGCCGGTGGCGCACGCCGCCGCCGCTCACCCGCGGCGCGGAGTCGCTGGAGGGGATGGAAATCCTCCGCGAAGTCGGCGGCGAGGTCGGCGTGCTGCTGTGGCAGGCGTACCGCAACGTGATGTTCTGGTCCACCACCGACGAGGGCGAGCGCGGCCACCTGTTCTCGCCGCGCGCCGGCGAGCGGCGGCGGGCGGAGCTGGACGACGCGCGGGTTCCGGCGGAGCTCGCGGGCGCGCTCGACGCCGTGGCGGCCATGCTGGCGGCGCCCGACGGCACCGGCGGCAGCGACGTCGCCGACGCGTGCACCGCGATCGCGCGCTGGGCCGAGGAACAGGGCCACATGAACACGGCCCTGGCGTACACGCAAGCCGCGTCGGTGGCGTCGCCGCGCAACGCGCGCCTGGCCCTGGCGGTGGGGCAGCTCGCCCGTCGCCGCGCCGAGCTGGCCCGCGCCGAGACCTGGTTCCGCCACACCATCATGGTGGCGCGCCAGATCGGCGACTGGGAAGCGTACTCGCGCGCGTACATCGCGCTGGGCAACATGTTTGTGGCGCGCGGCAACTTCCCGGGCGCGCACCGCATGCACATCAAGGCGCTGCGGGCGGCACGCCGCAAGGGCATGCCCCAGATCCAGGGCATGGCGCTGCACGACCTGTTCGTGATCGCGGACGAAACGGGCCGCGACGAGCAGGCCGAGGAGTACGCCCGCCAGGCGTTCCGGGCGTACGGACCGACACACCCGTCGCTCCCTTCGCTCGCCCACGACGTCGCGTACTTCTGGATGCAGCGGGGGCACTTCCAGCGGGCGATGGAGGTCTTCCATGCCTTGGAAGCGCACCTGAGCACGCCTCGCGAGCGCCTGGTGCTCATCTCGAACCTTGCGCGCGCGGCCGCTGGCGTCTCCAACCGGGACCTGTTCCGGCGGGCCTGGACCCAGGTGTACCGCCTCTCGAAGGAGTCGGAACTGCAGACGGTGGTTCCCAATGCCTTGCTGGAACTCGCCTTTGGTGCGGCGAGCCTCAGCGAGTGGGACCGTGCCGAACAGGCTGGCCAGGAGTCGTTGGAGCTGGCGCAGAAGTTTGGGCAGGGCAAGACCCGCTTCCGTGCCGAAGCGTTGCTCGACTCGATTCGGTCGGGCCGGGCCGCCCAGGAGCGTGTGACGGTCGGGCGTGCTTCCCCGAAGGGCGATGCGCTCGCGACGGACTTCGTACGCAGCCTGGGCGGGATGCCGGCGGGCGCGGGCGTCTGACCGGAACGAAAAGAACTCCCCGCAGGCGTATGCCTGCGGGGAGTTCCTGCTTTGGTCGCAGAGGTGCTCAGCCGCCGGAACCCAGGTGACCGTTGCAGAAGATCACGCCCGTCGCCGGGTCCGTCTCCCACCTGCCCACGCACGTGACCTCGTCGCGCGAGGCGCCGGCGGGCTTTGCTTCGGGAGCGGTCGGGGAGTTGTCGCAGGCGCCCAGGGCGCCGATCGCGAGGACTGCCAGGAAAAGCCGGGCGAGTTTCATCTGTGCTCCGATTTCGTGCTGGGAGGTTTTGTTCGAATGGGCTGACGGGAGGTTGTGCCCGAGGTACGCCTGAAACTTGCATGCGCGGGCGCCTTCGTGCCCATTCTCCTGCGCCACATCACCGAGTATTACCAGACAAGTCATGTTTTCCCCCGGGCGCCCGCTGCTGGTGCTGCACTCAAACGGTGCATTTCGGGAGCACCTGCGGCGGTTGGGCGTGCGCGGCTACCAATGCTCGTTCGTGGCCACGTGGGACCGGCTGCGCGAAGCCGTGGTCGAGTCGCCCCCCACGGCGATCCTGGTCGTGGACCCATATTCCCCCGCCACCCCCGCCACCCCCGGCGCCTGCCGGCTCTCCAGCGACCTTCGCTCGCTCCTGCTCGAGTTTCCCTCGGCCACGGTGCTGGCCGCCATGGACGTGCCCCCGGGCCGCTCGGGCGACCTGCGCACGCTGGGGGAATGGGGCGTCACCGACGTCATCTGCCTGGACGAGGACGACACCCCCGAGGCGGTGTACCGGCGGCTCCGTTCGGTGGAGGGGCGCACCCTGCAGGCGCTCCTGCAGCGTACGCTTCCCCCCATGATGTCGGGGCGCGCGCGGATGCTGATGATGACGGCGGCGGAGGTGGTGTCGGTGGGGGGAAAGGGGCGCGACCTGGCGCGGCGGCTTCACCTGTCGGAGCGCACGGTGCTGCGCTGGGCGGAGCGGGCGGGGCTCCCGGCGCCCCGGCGGATGCTGGCGTGGATGAGGATCCTGCTTGCGGCGGTGCTGCTGGACGATCCCGGGCGCACGGTGCTCAGCGTGGCGCACGCCTGCGGCTACGCGTCGGACAGCAGCTTGCGGCGCGCCATGCAGGACTTCCTGGGCACCGGGCCCTCGGCGCTGCGGAAGGAGGGGGCGTTCGGGCGTGCGTCGCGGGTGTTCCTGGGCGAGCTTTCCATCACCCGGGCGGAGCGGCGAGACCGCTACTCGCTGCGCTTCTGATCAGGGGAAAGAACGGTCGAAGTCCAGGAGCAGCGTGCGCCATCCGGCTCCCTGCACCACGAGCGCGCCCACGTAGCCGGGGCCGGGGTGAAGCTCCCGCATCGTCCAGCGGCCCGCCTCGGCTGGATCGCCGCGGGTGGCCAGCAGCCGGGCCGGCTCGCCGGGGAGGAACGACACGTCGAAGCGGTCCAGGGGCATCGAAAGCCCCTCGCCGACGGCCTTGATGTACGCCTCCTTGCGCGTCCAGCACTGGAAGAACGCCAGGTCGCGCTCCCCCTCGGGCACCGTGGCGAACGACTCGTTCTCCGGCGCGGAAAAGAAGCGCCGGGCGATGTCGATACCGTCGGGCATGGGCTTCAGCCGCTCCAGGTCTACCCCGATCTCCCTCTGCAGCGTTATCGCGTACAGCGCCAGGTCTCCCGCGTTCGACACGTTGAACGACACCCCGGACCAAGCGGCCGGCCCGTCCAGCGCGGGCTTCTGGTACGGGCTGAGGCGGTAGGCGAGCGCGGCCGGCGCCACGCCGGTGTATCGCGACAGGATCTCCCGCTGGATCCCCCGGCCGGCCACGAACGCCTGGCGCAGCTCCGGAAAGCGAAAGCGGTCTGCCCGGGTCCGCTCGTCGGCGGAAAGGTGCGCCTCCAGCCTGCGCAGCACCGAGCCCGGCGGGCGCAGCGAGGCGCGCCACACGTGCACCTCGTCGGACGCGAGCGCCGGGCCCGCGGGAGGCGCCGGCGCCCAGGCGTGCTCAGCCATGGGCGGCCACGATGGGCCGCAGCTCGCGCGAAAGCGCCGCGAGCACCTGGGGGCGGTCGCTGTTCAGGAAGAAGTGGTCGCCGGGGAACATCTGCATGCGGAACTCCCCCGTCGTCTGCTCCCGCCAGGCTTCTACCTGCTCTCGCGGCACCTCGTCGTCCCGCTCGCCGCCGAACGCCGTGATCGGCACGTCCAGGGGCGGCTCGGCATCGTACCGGTAGGTTTCGCCCAGCGAGAAGTCGGCGCGGAGCACCGGCTCCAGAAGCTCCATGATCTCGGCGTTCGCCAGGATCTCCTCGGGCGTGCCGTTATAGCGGCGCAGCGCGTCGATGAACTCGCCGTAGGGGAGCGCGTGGATGGGCGGCTCTTCGTCCGCCAGCTGCGGGGCGGGGCGCCCGGAGGCCACCAGCAGCTGCGGCATGGGCCCGCCCGCGCGCCGAAGCCGCCGCGCCAGCTCGAACGCCATCAGCCCGCCGTTGCTGTGGCCGAACAGCACGAAGGGCCGGTCCAGCAGCGGCGTGAGCTCGCGGTGAATCGCATCCGCCAGCTCGTGAAGGTTGCCGATCGGCGTTTCGCCGATGCGCGCCTCGCGGCCCGGCGGCTGTACCCCCACGACCTCCACCTCCGCCGGCAGGCCACGCGGCCAGGTGTTGAAGATGCTCGCCCCGCCCCCCGCGTAGGGAAAACAGAACAGCCGCACGCGGGCGGCCGGGTTGGGGGTGGGGACGAGGGTCCATCGGTTCATCGATCCGGCTCTGCTCATGGCGTCGTTCCGTGCCGCGAGGACGTCCGCGCGGCGGGTGGATGGGGTTGGACGAACGGGTCAGGCGGGGGGAGCCGCGCGCTCCACTTCCCAGCGGCCCAGCGTGACCTGCTGGATCTGGGTGCTCCCCTCGATGATCTCCATCACGCGCGAGTCGCGAAGGTAGCGTTCCACGGGGTATTCGCCGGTGCAGCCGTTGGCGCCGTGCACCTGCACCGCGTTGAGCGCCGCCCGGGTAGCGGCGCGCGAAGCGAAGTACTTGGCGTGGAACGCCTCGCGCCCGGCGTCGGGGTGGCCTTGGTCGCGCAGCCAGCCGGCGCGCAGGCAGAGGAGGCGCGCGGCCCGGTACTCGGTCGCCATGTCGGCGAGCATGGCCTGCACCAGCTGGTGCTCGCCGATGGGCACCCCGAACTGCACGCGCCGCGCTGCGTAGCCGGCCGACGCTTCCAGGCACGCCCGGACGATGCCCACGCATCCGCAGGCCACGCTGTACCGCCCCAGCTCCAGCGCCGAGATCGCCACCCCCAGTCCGAACCCGGGCCCGGCGAGGCGGTCTTCGCGGGGCACGCGGACGCCGTCCAGGACGATCTCGGCCACCATCGAGGCCCGCGTGCCGGTGACGTCCAGCGGCTGCACGGAAACGCCGGGCGAGCGCAGGTCCAGCAGCAGGGCGACCGGCTTTCCCTCGGCCTGGGCGAAGGTCAGCAGCACGTCGGCGAGCTGGCCGTACGTGGTCCACTTCTTCCGCCCTCGCAGCACGTACCCGTCGCCATCCGCCTCGGCCGTCGTCTGCACGGCGGCGGCGTCGCTCCCCACCCCTGGCTCGCTCAGGCCGAAGGCGCCGATCACCTCTCCACGCGCCATCCGCGGCAGCCAGCGCTCCTTCTGGGCGCGGCTTCCCCAGCGGGCCAGGGCGTGGCACGCCATGGAATGCACGGTCAACAGCGAGCGAAGCGACGAGCAGCCGCGCCCCAGTTCTTCGTTCAGCAGGCCGAAGGTGACGGCGTCCATTCCCGAGCCGCCGAACTCCGGTGGCACGGCGGCGGCCAGGAACCCGGCCTGCGCCATCCCCTCCACCACCGACGCAGGGGTGCGCGCCTCGCGGTCCCACGCCCCGGCGAACGGGACGACCTCGCGGCTCACCCACTCGGCGAAGGCCGCGCGCTCCGCCTCCTGGGCCGCGCCCAGCCCCATCCGCAGCCCGTCTCCGGGCGCGGAGCCGTCCGGCACTGTCAGGCGGCCCCGGCGGTCCGCTTGCGCTGGACGAAGCCGGCCAGGGCGTCGATGGAGCGGAAGTTGTCGATCTCCATGTCTTCCCCCTCCACCGTTACCTCGAAGGCCTGCTCCACGAACTGCACCAGCTGCATCGCGAACATCGAGTTCACGTACCCCGTGGCGAAGATGTCCTCGTCGTCGCGCAGCTCCCGCCCGCGCATGAATTTCCCGACGAAGCCGCGGAGGGTCTGCTTTTCGTCTGTCATGTATCCGAGTAGTCGAAGAAGCCGCGGCCGCTCTTCCGGCCGTGCAGCCCCGCATCCACCATCTTCACCAGCAGCGGGCAGGGCCGGAACTTGGGGTCGCCGTAGCTGTCCTGCAGCACCTGCAGCGAGTACAGGATGGTGTCGAGGCCGATCAGGTCGCCCGTGGCCAGCGGGCCCATCTTGTGGCCGAAGCAGGTGACGAAGATGCGGTCGATGTTTTCCGCGCTCGCCACTCCGTCCATCACCTCCCAGATCGCCTCGTTGATGGTGATCATCAGCACGCGGTTGCTCACGAACCCGGGAAGGTCGTTCACCACGATGCCTTCCTTGCCCATCTGCCCCAGGAAGCGCAGTGCGGTGTCGATCGTCTGCTGGCTGGTGTGGAAGCCCCGGATGGTTTCGACGACCGGCTTCAGCGGCACCGGGTTCATGAAGTGCATGCCCAGCACGCGGTCCGGCCGGCCGGTCCATCCCCCGATGCGGGTGATGGAGATGCACGAGGTGTTGGCGGCGAAGCAGGCGTGCGGCGGGCACACCCGGTCCAGCACGGGATAGATCCCCTGCTTGACGTCCACCTTTTCCGTCGCGTTCTCGACCACGAAGTCGGCCTCGGCGAACGGGGCGTAGTCCGTGGTGAAGGTGATGCGCGACAGGACCTCGGCGGCCGGCGGGCCGCCCTTCTGCCCGGTGAAGAAGCCGTGGAAGCGCACGTTGCGGCCGATCTCGGCGCGCGCCCTCTCCAGCACCTCGGCCGACAGGTCCAGCAGCAGCACGCAGTGGCCGGTCTGGGCCAGGTTCTGGGCCACGCCTGCGCCCATCACCCCCGCGCCCACCACGCCGATGGTGCCCAGCTGCGGCGGGGCGTCGTCGGTGGTTTCCATCACTGTTGGTCTGTCGGATCGATGGCGGGTCCGGGATGCTCCCGGTGGCCCCCGCCGCGGGATCGTCCGCGCGGCGGGGGTCTTCGGTGGTGGCGGGCCTCAGCCCAGGCCCTGCTGCTGCATCTTTTCGCGGAGGCTCTTGGGACGCATGTCGGTCCACACCTCTTCGATGTAAGCCAGGCAGTCGGCCTTCAGCCCCTGCTTTCCCGCCTTGTGCCAGCCCAGGGGCAGCTCGCGGTCCGCCGGCCAGATGGAGTACTGCTCCTCGTCGTTCATCACGACCTCGTAGATCGTGGTATCCTCGCGCTCGTCGCTCATGGTGTGGCCTGTGGAATAGGTGCGTGGCGGGCCGGCGTCCCGTTCCGGCGGCGCGGAATGTAACACGCTTGCCGCTGGTTTTGAAACACCCGGGTCGTGGCTCCGTGAAGGGGATCTGCAGGGAGAGGGTATCCACCGTCAGGGGCCGGGCCGCGCGCCGATTTTCCCGGCAGCGTCGGGCGCAGGGATCGAGACGCCACCGTTCGCGCAGGATTCTCGACGCGTGTGGGTCGGCCCGGACGAGAGGGGCGTGTGGAGGGGCGCGCATCGAGGAGGCCGGCGGAACGCGTCCTCGCGGCCGGGCGGACGGCGCACGATCAGGCGTGGCTGCGAAGCACCTCTCCCAGGCGGGCGATGCCCTCGCGGATGCGGTCCGGGGCGGAGAACGTGTAGTTCAGCCGCAGCCCGCTCTGTCCCGCGGTGCTTCCCGGCAGTGCGAAGGCCGAGCCGGGGACGTAGGCCACGCCCTGTTCGAGCGCTGGCAGCAACAGCGCGCCGGCATCCATCTCCCCCGGCAGCTCCACCCAGATGAGCCCGCCGTGTTGGGGAACGCTCCACCGGGTGCCCGCAGGAAAGTGGCGGGCGATCTCCGCGATCATCAGGTCGCGGCGGGCGCGGTACTCCGCACGCACCCGTTCCAGGTGATGCGGAAAGTGCCCGGAGTCCAGATACGACGACACCACCCGCTGGCTGAAGGTGCTGGTGTCGAGGTCGCACCCGTCCATGGCGCATCCGAGCACGGGCACCAGCGGCTCGGGGGCCACGATCCATCCTACCCGGAACCCCGGCGCCAGCACCTTGCTGAACGAGCCGACGTACAGCACCCACTCTTCGTCCAGTGCGCGCAGTGGCGGCTCGGCGCTGCCGTAGTGAAGCAGGCCGTACGCGTCGTCCTCCACCAGCGGAACGCGGTGCCGCCGCGCCAGCTGCACCAGGCGCCGGCGCTTGGCGGGGCTCAGGCTGCATCCCAGGGGGTTGTGGCCGTCGGTGACGCAGTAGATGAAGGCCGGCCGCTCTCCCCCGTCCAGGAAGGCTTCGACCGCGTCCACGTCCATCCCCGTCTGGAGGTCGCTACCGACGGAAAGGATGCGGGGCGCGTACGGCTCGATCACCTGCTGGAAGCCCATGTACACCAGCTCTTCGCAGATCACGGTGCCGCCCGGCTCCAGGAGCACGCGCGCGAGCAGGCTGAGCGCCTGCTGGGCCGCGGTGGTGATGAACACCTGCTCCGGGCCTACGCGCACGCCGCGGCTCGCCATCACCCGCACCACGTGCTCCTTGAGCTCGGGATGCACGGAGCGGTACTGCAGCGCGGTGGGGTCGGTGCCGAGCACGTGCTCCGCCGCACGGGTGTATTCGGCGATGGGAAACAGCTCCGGGGCGGGAAGCCCCAGCGCGAACGAGATCACTCCCGGCCGCGCCATCAGCCCCATCATCGCCTGGATGGTGGACGGGCGAACCGCCCCGGTCCATGAAGCCAGCGGCAGCCCCGCGATTTCGTGCGGCGCGGCCGGGCGGGGGACAGCCAGAGTATGCATGTGGACTGCGACGGGGGGAGTGATGGCGAGGTGTGCCTGAAAGGCTAAACCGATCCCCCGGTATTTGCAATAGTGTGTCGGACAACGTGTGGGCTGGTGCCGGCGGCGTCCTCGGGGGAGCGGCCGGACCGCGAGCACCCACTCGACTTATCCCATACATACATGAGCCGCCATCGCCCGAACCGCAGGTGGGGCCCGCGATCGCGGAGCCAAATCGAGCGTTCACGCGGAAACTGGTGAGAACAAGCTGGACGTGGCGGCGGAAATTGATTACGTTGATTGCTGTTGGCGTCATACGCCAAACGGCCAGGCTGGTGGATGAACCCGGAACGACAGGCACAAGCATGCAACCGATCGCCCGTCCGCTGATCGTCCTGCACTCCGACGGCGTGTTCAAGGAGCGAGTGCGGAAAGTGGGAACCCACCGCTTCAAGACCCAGTTCGTGGAAGACTGGGACGAGCTGCGCACGGCGCTCAACGAGTCGCCGCCCGCGGCGCTGGTAGTGGTGGACCCGTACACCCGCACCTACGGCACCGAGACGGAGCTGGCGCCCGAGCTGCGCTCCATCCTGTGGGAGTTTCCCACGGCCACGGTAATCGCGGGGCTCGAGGTGCGCCGCGGCCGCGTTCGCGACCTGCGCACGCTGGGCGAGTGGGGGGTCAAGGAGGTGATCGCGCTCGACGAGGAAGACACGGTCGAGGCCATCTCGCGCCGCCTGCGCAGCGCGCAGGGGCGCCCGCTGCAGAGCCTGCTGGAGCGCTCGCTGCCCAGCAACCTTTCCGGCCGCGCCCGCGCGCTGCTGATGGCCGCCGCCGAGGTGGTGGCCGAGGGCGGCCACGGCCGCGACCTGGCCCTGCAGCTCAAGCTTTCCGAGCGCACGCTTCTGCGCTGGGCCGAGCAGGCCGACCTTCCGCCGCCACGCCGCGTGCTGGCGTGGATGCGCGTGCTGCTTGCCTGCGAGCTGCTGGACGATCCCGGGCAGACGGTGCTGAGCGTGGCCTACACCTGCGGCTACGCCTCCGACAGCTCGCTGCGCCGCGCGGTGCAGGAGTTCACGGGCGTCATGCTCACCCAGCTGCGCAAGCAGGGCGCGTTCGCCACGGCGTCGGAAAAGTTCCTGGCCGAGCTGGAGGCCGCCCGCGAGGAGGGCCGCATCCGCCGCAAGGAGACCAAGGCGGCGGACGACGGCGACTTCCCCATGTCGCGCATCCATCCTCCGCACGAGGAAATGACGCTGGCCGCCACGCTGGCGCCCAGCCCCGAGCGCCCGCGCCGCCGCGGCCGCCGCAAGGCGACCGCGCAGTAGGCTCCTCCGCTGTTCCGGATCAGCAAGCAGGCCCCACCGAACGGTGCGGGCCTGCTTGCAATGTGAAGGATTGCGCGAAAACCTGTCATCCTGAGGCCCAGGCGAACGGCACTCGCCCGTAGCACATCCCGCGCGGGCCGAAGGATCTAGCCGTGGGCACGTACTAGCCAGGGCGCGGCAGCGGTCACGAAGGCCGAGGCCTCGGCTGCCGTGGGGCCCTCACCCCGCCGCGCTGACACGCGGGCGACCCTCTCCCGCAAGCGGGAGAGGGTGTACACGCCAGACTTGGAGGCGTGGGTGGCGGGTCCGGCGCTCGGGCCGGGGCCCCCCATCCCCAGCCCTTCCCCCGCAAACAGCCGCGGGGGAAGGGAGCCAGTCGAGTGCACGAGGCCAGCCGAAGCGCAGTTCAGGTCTCCCCCTCCCCTGCGCAGCGGGGGACGGGGGCCGGGGCGAGGGGGCTCCCAGAGGCATTTACCCGCACCCCGTCGAACCCCGATCGAAGTTCTCCCCTCTCCCGCGCTGTTTGCGGGGGAGGGGCCGGGGGAGGGGGAACCGCGGCCTGCGAGGCAGCCCGTCCACCCAGCGCCGAGCCTCCGCCTCACCGCCTGCGGCGGGGGGGAGGCCGGCGGGGGCGCTGGGGCTTGGGCTTCGGCTTGGGACGGGCCTGCTCGATGGCCGTCGCGGTGCCCGCCCGCGTGCGGATGGTGGCGTCGGTGATGGAGAGCGCGGCGACGTCGGCCACGCGCGCCCGGACCCGCAGGATCTCGCCCTGGCCGCCGTTGCGATACGTGCGGTTCGTCAGCAGGATCACGAACAACTCCCGCTCGGGATCGATCCAGATGGACGTGCCAGTGAACCCCGTGTGCCCGAACGACCGCGCGGACAGGTAGTCCCCCGCCGAGCTGCGCGCGGCCGGCGTGTCCCACCCCAGCGCCCGGGTCTCTGCCCCGGGCTGGCGCGCCGTCCATCGCCGCACCGTTCCCGCGCCGAACACCCGCCGCGTTCCGTACGCGCCCCCGTTCAGCAGCGTCTGCGAGTACACCGACAGGTCCCACGCGGTGGAAAACAGCCCCGCGTGCCCTGTGACCCCGCCCAGCCGGTACGAGTTGCCGTCGTGCACCACCCCGTCCACGACGAACGGGTGCTCCGACTTGAGCGACGTCGGCACGGTGCGCGGCTGCAGGTGCGCCGGCGGCAGGTACATGGTGGACTGCATCCCCAGCGGCCCGAAGACGCGGCGCGCCACGAAGCGGTCCAGCGGCTCCTCGGCCCGGCGCTGGATGGCCTCGGCCAGCAGGATCATCCCGAAGTCGCTGTAGCGCACCGTCTGCCCGGGGTCGCTGACCAGCCTGGCGCGAATCACCTGCCGCACCGCCTGCTCCGGCGACGAGGCGCTGCCGTACAGCCAGGAGCCCGCCGGCAACCCGGCCGTGTGCGTCAGCAGGTGCCGCACGGTGACGTCGCCCTTGCCGCCGCCCCGGTAGCCGGACACGTACCGCCGCACGGGCGCGCCCAGCTCCATCCGCCCCTCGTCGACCATCACCATCGCCGCCGCCGTGGTCCCCACCACCTTGGAGAGCGAGGCGATGTCGAACATCGTGGAGCGCGGGTCCACCGGCGCCCCGCCCGTCTGCCCGTATCCTTCCATCTTCACGATCACCCCGCGCCGCCCGATCGCAACGGCCGCCGCGCTGAACACGCTGTCGCGGATGGCGTTGCGGAGGAGGGTATCGATCGACGCCAGCCGCGCCCCGTTCATCCCCGCCGAGTCCGCCGGGAGCACGCGAAGAGTGCGCGCAGCCGGCCACGCCGCCCCGGCCGGGATCGCGGGCTTCACCCCGCCGTCCAGCACCAGCCCCGCCACCGCCCGCTGCGCCGCCGGCCCGGTTCCGCGCGCCAGGACGACGGACGCCGCCGCGGGCGGAGCCGCGTCTGCCGGGGGGAAGAAGTCGATCCAGA
>NZ_DATBNB010000740.1 GCF_036554565.1 Longimicrobium sp.
AACCCCATGGGGGAGAGGAGAATTCGATTGCGCTCCGGCTGGCCTCGCGCACTCGACTGGCTCCCTTCCCCCGCGCCGTTTGCGGGGGAAGGGCTGGGGATGGGGGCCGCCGGCCCGAGCACCGGACTGGTCCGGACGCACCAAACCCGAAGTGTACTCCCTCTCCAACGCTGTTCGGGGAGAGGGTGCACGCGTGTCAGCGCGACCGGGTGAGGGCGCCTAGCTGCTGGCCCCGGACGGGCGCTTGGTGGGACGGATCTGCACCAGCCGCTGCGCCGAGGGAGTGGCGGCCAGGCCGCCCAGTGCCGTTTCGCGATACGCCGCGGGCATCCGGCGGCCCACCTCGCCCATCACGTCGATCACCTCGTCGGCGGAGACGGGAAAATCCAGGTTGGCCATCGCCATCTCCGCGGCGGCAATGGCCTGCATGGCGGCGCTGGCGTTTCTGTAGATGCAGGGGATTTCCACCAGCCCGCCGATGGGGTCGCAGATCAGCCCCAGCATTCCCTGCAGGCAGAGCGCGATGGAGGTGGAAATCTGCTCGTGCGTTCCCCCGTGCAGCCAGGTGACCGCCGCCGCGCCCATCGCCGCCGCGGTGCCGGTCTCCGCCTGGCACCCGCCCTCGGCGCCGGCCAGGGAGGCGCGCTGGGCGATCACCCCGCCCACGCCGCCCGCCACCAGCATGGCGTCGATCAGCCGCTCCTCGCCCATGCCGCCCTCCGCGAACTCGTCCACGGAGATCAGGATGGCCGGCAGCACGCCCGCGGCCCCCGCGGTTGGGGCGGCCACGATCAGCCCCATCGCGGCGTTCACCTCGAGCGTGGAGATTGCGCGGGCCAGGATGGTGGTCACGCGGGGGCCCAGGATGCGCGGGCCATCGTCCCACAGCCGCTTGGAGCGCCCGCCGGTGAGCCCCGAGGCCGAGCGGACCTTGCCCTCCAGCCCTTCGGCGATGGCGCCGCGCATCACCCCCAGCGTCTGGCCGATGCGCGCCCGGATCTTCTCCGGCGCGATCCCCATTTCGGCGGACTCCCGATCCAGCACCACCTGAGGGAGCGGGCGGCCGCTCTGCTCGGCGTCGCGGATCAGCGATTCGATGGATTTGTGCATGAACGGCTACGCGGTACAGGGTTTCGTCTGCCCGTACGTCTGCAAAAACCGCGGCAGCCGTTCCCGGCAGGCGTCACCCGGTCCGCGTCCTGTTTTCACGCGATCTTCGGCACCACGCGCGCCCACCGCAGCCAGGGGAAGGAGCGGATGGCACCCACCGCGGGCTCGCTGATGGGCTCGTCGGCCTCGATGGTCATCAGCGCGTCCTGGTGCCGGCCGGTGCGGTCCACGCGCATGGTGGCCAGGTTCACGTGGTGCCCGGCCAGGACGGTGGCGACGGCGGCGATGGTCCCCGGCTCATCGTGCGCCAGCAGCACCAGGGTGTGATACGACCCGCCCAGCGCCACGGGAAACCCGTCGATCTCCGACACCTCCACGCGACCCCCGCCCAGCGACGCGCCGCGGATCACCAACTCCTCGCCGCCCAGCGTCACGTGGAAGATGGCGGTGTTGGGATGTGCCTCGTCGCCCAGGTCGATTTCCTCGAACTCCCACTGGAGCCCGGCCGCAGTGGCCTCGTCGTAGGCAGCGCGCAGCCGAAGGTCGTCGGGCGCCAGCCCGATCAGCCCGCCGACGATGGCGCGATGGGTTCCGTGCCCCTCGCCCGTCGCGGCGAAGGAGCCGTGCAATTGGATGCGGACGGATTCGGGCATGCCGCCCGCGACGGCGCGCGCGATCAGCCCCAGCCGGCAGGCGCCGGCCGTGTGCGACGAAGACGGCCCCACCATCGTCGGCCCCAGGATGTCGAAGAGAGATACCATGCCAGCCAAGATAAGGACACGATCTTGGCCGGGCCAGATAATACGGTTTGCGCCACCGTCCGGACTGATTTTTTCTGACCACTGGACCGGACGCTCAGGGCATGTTAGCGTAAATGCAACCGGACGATCCGAACGGAGCCGAGCCATGCCGATTACGATCAACGATCCCGAGCTGGAGCAGTTCATCCGCGAACTGGCGGAGGAAACGGAAGTCGACGACGTGGAGGCGATTCGCGCCCTCGTCGTCAAACACCGCGACGTTCAACGCCGGCTGGCGAGCGTCATGGAATGGCTTCGTAACGACGTTTGGCCGCACATCCCGCCAGAGCACCTGGGCAAGCGGATCACGCGTGAAGAGAAGGCGGTGCTTCTCGGGTACGGCCCCGATTGATCGTAGACACCTCGGCGGCGGTCGCCATCATCCTTGGCGAGGCCGGATTCCAGGAATTGGCCGCGCTGCTGCTTGAACGGGCAGACGTGGGGATTGGCACGCCAAGCCTCACCGAATGCGGATTGGTGCTCGCGTCACGGGCGGGGCTCGACTGGCGGACGCTGATGGCGGAGTTCAAGGCGCGCTTCGGCGTGGAGGAAATCCCGTTCACGTCCGTGCACTGGGTGGTGGCGGTGGAAGCGTTCGAGGAATTCGGCAAAGGGCGCCATCCCGCACGGCTGAACTTCGGCGACTGCCTGAGCTACGCTGTGGCGCGGGTGGAGAACCGCCCCTTGCTGTTCGTCGGCAACGACTTCCCGCTGACCGACGTCGGAAAAGCCTGAAGGCCCGCCCGCGGGTTTGCGGACGGGCCTTCGTCTCGCGACGCGAGCCGAGTCAGCGCGTCTGGGCTTCGACGAAGCGCACGCCGGTGAGCTTCCAGTTCAGCCCGTCTCGGCGCATGATCAGCGCGATGCGCTCGTCGCCCGACTCGCGGTCCACGTAGCGCACCTCGAAGCGGCCCATCCCCTCGTATCCCAGCTTCCTCTTCAACTCCTTAGGAACGCCCCGGCGCTGGGCACCGTCTTCGTCGCGCCCGCCGGGCAGGCGGCCGCTGGTGAGCGCGGCGACGCCCGACGGGGTGACGGCCAGGTCCACCACCGGGTTCACCACGCGTCCGGCGAGGATTCCGCCGATGGCGCCCACGCCCGGCAGCCGCGTGCGGTTGGAAAGTTCCCGCGAAACCGCCGTCTTCGCGTTCTCCTTGACGCTGGTGCGCAGGGCGGGGAAGTCGACCAGTTCGTTCATCGCTTCGATGTCCCCACTCTCCGCGGCAGCCTGCAGCTTCTTCAGC
>NZ_DATBNB010000741.1 GCF_036554565.1 Longimicrobium sp.
ATCCGGTGCACGGCCGCGAGTGGTGCATGGACAAGGGATTCGGGCTGGGCAGCCGCTCGGGAACCCTGTGGAGCCGCGGCAGCATCGAAGACGTCGTCTTCCGCCGCCGCACGGACGGCGACCGGCTGGACCGCGGCGGGCTGGCGGGCGTGCTGGGCGACATCGTGTTCGGCCGGCTGGCGCTGCAGTCCGTGGCGCTGGGCTACGACCAGCCGCTGACGGGCGTGTGGGTTGCGCAGCCGGACGGCCCGCGCCTCCTGCGCGTGCGCTCGGGCGAGTACGAGGTCGCCGAGTTCGTGGACCGCGACCGCGACGACCGCGTGGAGGTGCTGTACGTGGTGCAGCCCTTCTGATCCACGGCCGCACCCCGATCGACGAACGCCCCGGCAGCTGCCGGGGCGTTCGTTTTTCCAGGGAGCCCGCGAGCTCGGCGGCGGAATCAGGGGTCGAGTCGACGAGTGAAGCGGCGGTACACCCAGGCGATGAGCGCAACGAGAGCACCGCCCGCGGCCGCTGCGGCGAGGCTGGCGAGCACGACCACCATCCCCACGACAACCCAGGCCCCGGGCGTGGCGCCGGTGCTCTCGGGATTGGAGCGGAGGGAGAGCACCGCGAAGGCGATCGCTCCGAAGAGGCAGAAGGCGATCAGGCCGCCGACGGCGGCCCCGATCCGCGTGGCGCGATTCAGCTGCATCCGTGGCGGGTACGTTCGAGGGGGATCAGGGAGAGAGGCGGAACTTGACGACCTGGTAGCGGTTGCGGAAGGCGGCGATCACCTCGTCGCGGTCGGTGACGGCGAGGCCGAACACCACCTCCTGCCCGCCGAACTCGCCGACGTAGTGCCCCGACGCATCGAACACGCGGATGCCCCGGCCCAGGTCGCTCACCAGCACCCGTCCGCGTGCGTCGATGGCGATGCCCTCCGGCGACGGCGTGCTCTCCGGCCCGTCGCCGGGTCCGCCGAACCGGTCCACGAACCGGCCGTCCGGCGCCAGGTGGTACACTTCGTCCGACCAGCGGTCCAGCACGTACACGTCGCCCGTGCCCGCGACGGCCACCCGCTCAGGCGACGCATCTTCGCCCACCGCCTGGCGCAGGTCGATGGTGCGGCGGACGGCGCCGTCCCGGCCCAGGTGCGCGATCAGCGACGTGCCCGCGACGGCCCACATCGTTCCGTCCAGCGCCAGCGCGATGTCGGAGTAGCTGATCATCCGCTCGGGGCGGGGAAGCTCGCCCAGCAGGGTGCCGGTCGCGCCCTCGTACCGCCGGATGCGCCCGTACTGCACCACGTACACGGTGCCGCCGCGATCCGCCTCCAGGTCCACCAGCGGCATCTTGGGATCGGCCATCCACTGCGTGACGAACGCGCCCGCCGAATCGAACACCTGCACGCGGCCGCCCTGGTACTCGGCCACGTAGATGCGCCCCGCCCCATCCACCGCCACGCCCCGCGCATCGGTGAACCGCCCCGCCCCCGTTCCCTCGCTCCCGAACCGCAGCACCTCGTCCGCGAGCGCGGGGGGCGCGGCCGGCCCGGGGGAGACGGCGTCCGCCGGCTCGCGGGACTCCTGCGCCACGGGTGAAGCGCTGGTTCGCTCCACCGCGGGCGACGAGCGCCAGATCAGGACCGCGCCAACGATCACCAGGAGGATCATCACCGCGCAGCCGACGCCGAACCCCGTGCCGCCGGACCGGTGCGGCACGGTCCCGGCCGGCTGTCCCGCGGCGATCTGGTCCACGGCGTCCTTGGCTTCCTTCAGCCCCACCCCGAAGCGCTCGCGGTAGAGCTTGACCGCCTGGATCAGGTGGCCGGACTGGAGGATGCGGACGACTTCCGCGATGGAATCCGCGTGCGGGTCGTTCGTGGCGGCATGCGTGCCCTGGGGACGTTCGGAGAGCAGCACGCCGACGCCGCAGTACGGGCATCGGGACACAGCCGCGTGCTGGGCGGGAACCTCCAGCGGCGCGGAGCAGGCGGGGCAGCGCAGGGTCGTGGGCATGCGGGCGAGAGCGGGGGGCGAACAGCGAGGGAGTGGAGATCTTTGGACACCGCCGCACCCCGCGCAAGTGCGGCGGATGGCCTCAGGCCGTGGGGAGGGCGAGGGTGAAGGTGGTGCCGCGTCCCAGTTCGCTCTTCACCGCCACCCGTCCCCCGTGCGCGTCGGCGATGCCCTTGACGATGGAAAGGCCCAGCCCCACCCCACGCCGGTCGGCGGTGTTGGCCTGCCAGTAGCGGTTGAACAGGTGGTCCACCTGCTCCGGCGCGATCCCCGTTCCCGTGTCGGCCACAGAGAACCGCACTTCGTTCCCCTCCGCCTCCACGCCCACGGTCACGGTGCCCCCCGAGGGAGTGAACTTCAGCGCGTTGCCGATCAGGTTGCCCAGCGCCTGCAGCACGCGGTCGCGGTCAGCATTCACCCGCGCCTCGCCGTCCATCACGCCGCGGACGAGCGAGATCCCCTGATCCGCGGCCACGATGCCGGCCAGCTCCACCGCCTCGCCCGCGATGGACGCCGCCTTGTGGACCTCGCGGTGCAGGGAAAGGCGGCCGCTCTCGATGTGGGTGATGTCCAGCAGGTCCTGGATCAGCCGGTTCGCCCGCTCGGCGGCGCGGCGGATGATGGCCAGCTGCTTCCGCTCCATGTCGCGCCCCTCCTCCGGAATCACGTCCAGCAGGAATGACGAGCTCATGAACACGGAGTGGATGGGATTGCGCAGGTCGTGCGAAACCACGCCCAGCATGTCGTCGCGGGCGCGGGTGGCGCGCCGCGCGGCGTCGTACAGGCGGGCGTTCTCCAGCGCCATCGCGCCGCGGCGGGCCAGCTCGTCCGCCACGGCGACGTCGGCCTGCTCGAACGGCGGGCGCGAGGCGCAGCGGACGAACGTCACCGTGCCCAGCATGGCCTCGCGAGAGCGGAGCGGCGCCACGATCACCGAGCGCAGCACCAGCTCGCGCATGATGTCGGCGTGCTCCGGCGCACGGCTGGCGCGCACGATCCACTCGTCGTCCACCTCGCGCACCAGCAGCGCCTCACCCGAGGCGATCACCTGCGCCTGGGGGCCCCCGTCGTCAAGCGCCGGCGGAAACTGGCTCGCGCGCTCCAGCAGCGGCGACGCCCCCTCGCTGGCGTGCGACCAGGCCGCGCGGCGCATGGCGAGGCCCTCGATCAGGTCCACCACCACCATTTCCGCCAGCTGCGGCACAGCCATCCGGCCGATGGCCTGCAGCGTCTCGTTCTCGTCCAGCGAGGCCGACAGAAGGCGGCCGGACTCGGCCAGCAGCTGAAGCCCCTCGGTTGCGCGCTTCTGCTCGGCGATGTCGGTAAAGCGCACTACGGCGCCCACCATCTGCCCGTCGCGGTGCACCGGCGACGAGGCGTACGCCACGGGCAGCGGCGTCCCGTTCTTGCGCCACAGCACGTCGCCCGATACATGGACCGGCATTCCGGCGCGTGCCGCGCGCGAGATGGAGCACTCCGCGCGGGGGTACGGGGTGCCGTCCGGATAGGAGTGATGGAAGAGGTCGTGGGCGTTGCGGCCCATCATCTCCTCCGGCGCAAAGCCCAGCAGCTCGGCCGCGGCCCGGTTGGCGAACAGGATGGTCCCCTCGCGGTCCATGGTGTACACGCCGTCGGTGGTGGCGTCGAGCAGCTCCTGGTGCTCGCGGTGCACGCGCTCCAGCTCCTCGGCCGCGCGGCGCGAGGTATCCAGCGCCAGCCGCAGCTCGATCTCCCGCTGGGCAGACGCGGCGAGTTGCGTGAGCACCTCCACGTCATCCGGGCTCCACGCGCGGGGGTGGTGGTCGATGGCGCACAGCGAGCCGATGGGCTGGCCCTTGAAGTAGAGGGGAACGCCCAGGTAGGCGCGGACGTCCATCGTATCTACCGTGGGCACCTGCCGGTACGCCGGATGGGCATGGGTGTCGGGAATCACCAGCGCCCCGGGGGCGTCGGCCACCGTGTAGTGGCAAAAGGTGCGGCCGTGCAGCTCGCGCGCGGCCGACAGCGGCTCGCCGAACCCGCACGCGGCCTTGTAGAAGTCGCGGTCCTCGTCCACCAGCGCCATGAAGGCGGCCGGCACGCCCAGCAGGCGGGCGGCCAGCTTCGTCAGCGTGTCGAACGCGGGCTCCGGGGGCGAGTCCAGCAGCCCGGTGGCGTCCACGGCGGCCAGGCGCTCCGGCGCCGCGACGACGGCGTCCACTTCGGACCGGGGCGGCGGGTCGGGCAGGTGCTGGGGGGAGCCGGCGGGCGGCGCGTCCGTCATGTCGAAGCGATCGTCGAGCGAGTGTTGAGGCAGGTTTCGCCGCCGCGGGGCTGCGCAAGAACCGCGCGCGGGGGAGTATGGATTTTGCCCCGCCCCGCCCGCAACCATCCAAAGAGAACGGCCATGACCGACCGCGGCAACATCGATCCACAGGAACGGCTGGACCTGGAAAGCCGCGGGTCCGTGGAGCCGGAGCAGGGCGCCATCCGCGGCGACGACCGCGAAAAGCCCCAGCCCGACGCCTGGGAAGCCGCCAAGATCGGCCTGGCCAGCGAAGAGGGGGTGCGCCAGGAGCTGGTGGCGGACGGAAAGCACCCCGCCACCTCCGCCGACGAGGCGTCGCACGGCGACGTGCACGCCCACACGCCCGAGGAGTTCACCGGGCTCAAGCTGGGCAAGGTCAAGCGCACGGCCGCGGGGCTCAAGGCCGTGCAGGTGGCCATGCAGTACGCCGTGGGCGAGATGGGTGCGGTGGACGGCGCGCGCATGCTGCTGAACCTGAACCAGCCGGGCGGGCTCGACTGCCAGAGCTGCGCCTGGCCGGATCCGGCGCCCGGCGAGCGGTCGGGATTCGCGGAGTATTGTGAGAACGGCGCGAAGGTCACGGCCGAGGAGAACACGCGCACCCTGATTCCGCCGGAGTTCTTCGCGCAGAACAGCGTAGCGGAGCTGTCGCGCAGGTCGGACTTCTGGCTGGCCAAGCAGGGGCGCATCGCTCAACCCATGGTGCTGCGCGAGGGGGCCACGCACTACCAGCCGATCGATTGGGACGAGGCGTTCCAGTTGCTCGCGGCCGAGCTGAACGGGCTGGACTCGCCCGACCAGGCGGCGTTCTACACCTCGGGCCGCACCAGCAACGAGGCCGCCTTTCTCTATCAGCTCTTCGTCCGGCAGTTCGGCACCAACAACCTGCCGGACTGCAGCAACATGTGCCACGAATCCAGCGGCGCGGCGCTCACCGACGCCATCGGCATCGGCAAGGGCACGGTGACGCTGGACGACGTGATGCACACCAATCTGCTGATCGACATCGGCCACAACCCGGGGAGCTGCCATCCGCGGATGCTGTCGGCCATGCAGGAGCTGAAGCGGAACGGCGGCCGCATCATCGCCATCAACCCCCTCCCGGAAACGGGGCTCAACCACTTCAACAACCCGCAGGAGCTCAAGAAGCCGCTGCGTGCCCTGGGCGTGCTGACGGGCGCGGGCACCCCGCTGGCCGACCTGTTCGTTCCCGTGCGCATCGCGGGCGACGTGGCGCTGCTCAAGGGCGTGGTCAAGGAGATGCTCGAGGAGGAGCGCCGGTCGCCGGGCACCGTGTTCGACCACGCCTTCATCCGCCAGCACACGCACGGCTACGACGCCTTCATCGACGACCTGGGGCGCGAAAGCTGGCGGGTGATCATCGAGCAGAGTGGCGTCACGCGCGAAGAGATCAACCGCGTCGCGCAGATGGTGATGCAAAGCCGCACGGTGATCGTCGCCTGGGCAATGGGGCTCACCCAGCAGCCGCAGGCCGTGGCCGCCATCCAGGAAATTGTGAACCTGCTGCTGCTGAAGGGGAGCATCGGCAAGCCTGGGGCCGGGGCGCTGCCGGTGCGCGGCCACAGCAACGTGCAGGGCGACCGCACGGTGGGCATCTGGGAGCGGATGCCGGAAAAGTTCCTGGAGCGCATCGGCGAGGAGTTCGGCTTCGATCCGCCGCGCCACCACGGCTACGACACCGTGGAAACGCTCAAGGCCATGCACGCCGGCAAGGTGAAGGTGTTCCTGGGGATGGGCGGAAACTTCCTTTCCGCCGGTCCCGATACGGAGTACGCGGCGGAGGCCATGCGGCGCTGCCGGCTGACGGCGCAGGTTTCCATCAAGCTCAACCGTGGGCACCTGGTCACGGGGCGCACCGCGCTGATCCTCCCCACGCTGGGCCGTGCCGAGCGCGACGTGCAGGCGTCGGGGGTGCAGATCGTGTCGATGGAGAACTCGATGGGGATCGTCCACTCGTCCCGGGGAATGCTGGCGCCCGCGTCGGAGCACCTGGTCAGCGAGGTGGCGATCGTGGCGCGGCTCGCCAAGGCGACGCTGGGGGCGCGCAGCACGGTGGACTGGGATGCGATGGCGGCGGACTACGACATCATCCGCGAGCGCATCCAGCGGGTGATTCCCGGCTTCGACGACTACAACCGCCGCGTGCGCGAGCCGGGCGGCTTCTACCTTCCCAACCTGCCGCGCGACAAGCGCCAGTTCACCACCACCACGGGCAAGGCCAACTTCACCGTGCATCCCATCCACCGGGTGCAGCTGGAGCCGGGGCAGCTGATCATGATGTCCATGCGCAGCCACGACCAGTTCAACACCACGGTGTTCGGGCTGAACGACCGCTACCGCGGCATTCACAACGAGCGGCGCGTGGTGATGATGAATGCGCAGGACATCGGCGAGCAGGGGCTGCAGCCGGGGCAGGTCGTGGACCTGACGAGTCACTACGAGGGCGAGACGCGGGTCGCCCGGCGATTCATCGTGCTGTCGTATCCCATCCCGCGCCGCTGCGCCGCCACGTACTATCCGGAGGCGAACGTGCTGGTGCCCATCAACTCCGTGGCCGAGCGCAGCAACACGCCAACGTCCAAGTTCGTGATCATCACCGTCGCGCCGTCCTCGACGCAGGAGCGGTTCGACTACGACCACGTGGAGCAGGAACACCCGATGGCGCGGGCGTAGGAGCCGAAAAAGCAGTTTCACGCAGAGGTCGCAGAGGGAAAAGAGAGGACGCAGAGGAACTCACCGAGCCCTCTGCGTCCTCTCCGTCTTCTCTGCGTCCTCTGCGTGAAACTGCTTTTCATCTACGTATCGAGCGGCGCAGAGCCTTTTCTAACCGCTGCTTCCAAGGCCGAACTGATGAATGCGTTGAGGCTCTGCTTCTCGCTTTTCGCAGTCCGCGAAGCCGCACGGTGCAAATCGGGGTTGATGCGAAGCACGAGTTTGCCCGAGAACGGCCGGTTCGGTTCTCGCCCTTCCTCCTTGCAGAATTCCAGATAGTCGTCGACGGCCGCATGGAACCCGGCTTCCAGTTCAGCGACAGAATCCGCCTGAAACGTCACCACGTCCGAGATGTCCTCGAGTTCTCCATGCAGAAGCCCCGCGTCGGCGTCGAACTCGACTTTGGCCGTGTAGCCTTTGTACTTCATCATGGTTCAACTCCCGCGTTCCTCAAGAATCGGCGCACGGACCGAAGCGCGCCCTTGTCGGTTTCCCGCTCCGGATGCGGCCGGTGTAAACTGGCCACCACGTCGTTGAGCACGATGTTCACGCGTGACCCACCGCGATACTTGATCCGTGCTCCACAGGCGAGAAACAGCCCCTCGATGTCGCGCCAGTCGACATCTGCCCTCACCGGCTCTTCGAAGACCGCTTCCAGGATCCTCCGGTTCTTGGAGTTCATCTTTTGATACTGTTCTATAGTACTAAGCACGAGGGCGCTTGTCCAGTGTGCTCCGTTGAAGGCGAAACCGTACACTGGGGCGGTCCTGTGGTCAACCAAACATGCGTTGGGCTGATCAGGCAGGACCGACGCGTCATGCATGCGAAAAAGGCCGCGCCCTTGGATGGACGCGGCCTTTTCGTTCTGATGATGAGGCGCCTACTTGGCGGGAACCAGCTCCTCGGCGACGGCGATGGACGATTCGCCGGTTTCGAGCACGGGGACGGCGCCGATGTGCTCGTGATGCGCCAGCCAGCGCTCGGCTTCCAGTGCCGCCATGCATCCCGTGCCCGCCGCCGTAATCGCCTGGCGGTAGTAGTCGTCCATCACGTCGCCCGCGGCGAACACGCCCTCCACGGTGGTAGACGTGCGCCACGGCACTGGGCACTTCACGTAGCCGTGCTCCGTGAGATCGATCTGCCCCTTGAGGAACGCGGTGTTCGGCGTGTGGCCGATGGCGACGAACAGGCCGCCCACCTCCAGCTCGCGCTGCTCGCCCGTGACGGAGTCCTCCAGCCGGAGCGCGGTGACGAAGTCGTCGCCCACCACCTCGGCCACGCGGCTGTTCCACTCCACGCGGATCTTAGGGTTGGCGAGCACCCGCTCGGCCATGATCTTGGAGGCGCGGAAGGCGTCGCGGCGGTGCACGATCACCACCTCGCCCGCGTACTTGGTGAGGTAGGTGGCCTCTTCCATGGCCGTGTCGCCGCCGCCAACCACCGCCAGCCGCTTGCCCCGGAAGGCGGGTAGCGCGCCGTCGCACACCGCGCACGCCGACACGCCGCCGCCGGCCTGCGCCAGGCGGATCTCGTTGTCGAGCCCCAGCCAGTTGGCGCGCGCGCCGGTGGCCACGATCACGGCGCGGGCGCGGATCTCGTCGCTGTACGTGGGGCGCAGCACGAAAGGATAGGTGGAGAAATCCACCGAGTCGATGTTCTCCATCAGCGAGCGCGTGCCGAAG
>NZ_DATBNB010000742.1 GCF_036554565.1 Longimicrobium sp.
GCGACCGTCAGGAGCCCTGGAGGGCGGAGATGATGCGCCGTTTCACGGCCGCATGTCCCGCGATTACGGTCGTGTGTGGCGGCTGGCGCGGGTCGATGGGCCGGGCCTCGAACGGATCGCCTGGGTAGCGCGGAAAGACGTGCGTGTGCAGGTGGGGGATGGTGTTGCCGTGAATCTCGTAGTTCATCTTCACGGCCCCGGTCGCCTCCTTCACCGCGCGCGAAACCCGCTGGATGTCGCGCATGTAGGCCGCCGCCTCGTCGGGCTCCATCTCATGCAACTCCACGGCGTGGCGGCGCAGGAACAGCGCGCACGAGCCGGGAAGCGGGCCCGGCTCATCCCCCATCGTCAGCCATGACACCTCCAGTTCGGCGATGACGTGCGTCGGGCCGCCCCGGGTGCAGATGGGGCATCCCTCAGGCGTCACCAGCCGCGCCCATTCTTCCGGATCACCCCACCTGCTCATCCGCCACTCCTCGTTGTCCGGACGTGGTCGTCAGCAACGACGCGCCCGCTCCTCCTCATCGCTCCAGCCGGAACCCCGGATCAACCGTTGGCCGCTGAGGCGCGTTGGCGACCGCCCAGCCGGTGGCGTACATCCAGCGCGTCATCCGCTCCAGCTTGGCGATGTCGATGCGCTCGGGCTCGTCCTCGGGCGTGTGGTAGTCCGGGTGCAGCAGCGTGGTGAAGAAGATGGCCGGGATGCCCGCGCGGGCGTAGGGCAGGTGATCGCTGCGGAAGTACCAGCCCTCCGGGTGCGACGGCGCGTCCCAGGTGGAGTCGATCGCAAAGCCCGGGTTGGCCGCCATCGCCATCTCCACGAGCGCCGTGCTGTTGCGGTGTGGCGGGATCATCCCCAGCAGCGCGGCGGAATCCGGGTGGTTGCGGCCGATCATGTCGCCGTTGAGCACGGCGACCAGCGACTGCTTGGGAACGGTGGGGGTGCGCGCGTACCAGTTGCTGCCCAGCAGCCCGCGCTCCTCCGCGCCGTGCCACACGAACAGCGCGCTCCGTCGCCCCGGCTGGCGCACGAACGCACGGCCGATGGCGAGAAGTGCGACGCTGACGGTGGCGTTGTCGTCGGCGCCGTTCCAGATGCTGTCGCCGTTCACCGGGTGGTGCACGCCGTCGTGGTCCTGGTGGCCGCTGAACACCACGTGCTCGCCGCGGACGGCCGGATCACTTCCCGGCACGCGCGCGACCACGTTCACGGACGGGTAGACGAAGCTTTCCGTCCGCAGGTCGGCCGTGAGCCTCAGCCCCTCGGTGGCGGCGGGGATCACGCCGGGCCGCACGAGGAAGACGGGGATGGGCGAGACGCCGGCCCGCGGGTTCACTCCGGCCGTGTCCAGCAGGTAGCGGCCCTGGCGCTGGAACTTGACCATGTTGTCGAAGGCCATCAGCCCCACCGAATCCGCCACGAGCACGATGGCCGCCGGCGTCGCGGCCGACAGCACGGTCCGCTGCGCCGCCACGGCCGAGGCGGTGTAGCGGTACTCGCGCAGGCTGACGTCGGCCGGTGGCGGATTCGGCGGCTGCCGCAGCGCGGCCACGACTACCCGCCCCGCCGCTCCGCCAGCCGGGATCAGCGTGCCGTCCGCCACCATCAGCGGCGCATCGACGCGGGCATCCACCGGCCCCATCACGATGACGTCCCGCCACAACCGCAGCGGCCGCCCGCCGACGCTGACGGTGCTCTCCCCCGACAGGCGGAACCGGCGCAGGGGAAAGAACTGAAAGTACGTGCCGTCGTCCCCCGCCGGCTCCATCCCGATCCGCCGTGCCTGCTCCGCCAGCCACACCGATGCCCGCAGCTCGTCCTCCGTCGCGCCCAGCCGCCCGCGCATGGAATCGCTGGAGAGGAAGAAGAGGTTGCGCCGCAGGTCGTCCGCCGTGATCGCCGCCGCGCCCGATCCGCCACCGCCCGGCGCAGAAGCGGCGGTCGCGCAGGCGCCCAGCGCCAGCGCCGAGCCGAGGACAAGAAGGTTGATGGCTTTCATCGCGCGATTCGAGTAGTGGGCCGACAGGATGGTTCGGCAAGCTACGCGGCAGGGCACGGGCCAGCAACGCGGATTGATCACGCGATGAACGCGAGTCCGTAACTCGTTGAATGCACGCACCCTCAGCTGCTCGTCGAAAAGGCCGCTCAGCGGAAGCCACGGCACGAGGAAGGGGCCGGCCCAGGCGAACCAGGGCCGGCCCCTTGGCCGTGCGTCGGGATGAGACCCAGCGCTACTCGATCACGATCCGCGCGGCGACCACCTGCACGGGCAGCGACCGCATCTCCACACCCGTGGTCCAGACCGACACCATCGCTCCCATCGTGAGGACCTCCGCGCGTAGTTCGCCGCTCTTCCGCTCCACCCGCGTCTGATCGTTCACGCGCACCCAGGCAGACTCCACACGCGCGGCAGGGTCCGTCGCCTGCACCAGCACGGCTCCGGAGGGGCCATCGGTCTGTGTCACGGTGCCGCGAATGTACGCGTCCGTCTCCGGTGCAGTCGACTCGCCGCAACCCGCGGCGAGC
>NZ_DATBNB010000743.1 GCF_036554565.1 Longimicrobium sp.
AATCCCGCGGCTCGCACATGCGAGCCGCGGGATTCGGTGTCTTGCAGGCCGAGCCGATGCGATCAGATCGTCGCGATCTTCGGGTTGCCGGCGACCTCCACCGTCTGCGACCCCTGCGCCGCGAGCGACACCGGCGAGGGAAGCGCCGGGAAGGTAGCCGCGTACCACGTGTAGCAGATGGTGAACAGCCCCAGGAAGCCCAGCGCCACGCCAACCTCCGGCAGGCCGATCCCGATGGTGCCCCACTCCTCGGCCATCCAGTAGTTGGGCGTGGCGATCAGGAACCGCTCCAGCCAGTGGCCCAGCAGAATGATCACCGCAAAGCCGGCCAGGATCCCCGGCACCTTCTTCACCGAGCGCGCCAGCAGCCCGAAGAACGGCAGCACGAAGATCATCATCACCGCCGCCAGCACCAGCGGCGCGAACGGCCGGTGGAACTTGAGCACGAAGTAGTTCTGCTCCTGCGGAAGCAGGCCGTACCAGATCACCACGTACTGCGACCAGTTGATGTACATCCAGAACACCGAGAACGCGAACACCAGCTTGCCCAGGTCGTGGAACTGGCGCTCGGTCACGTACTCCTGCAGCCGCAGCGGCTTGCGGTACAGCACCACCAGCAGCGCCGTCATCGCCAGCGCCGAGTGGAAGGCGCTGATGAAGAACGCCACCGGGAACATGGTGCTGAAGAAGTGCGGCAGCGTGGTCATGCCCACGTCGATGGCGATCAGCCCCCAGAAGACGGCGAACGCCAGCGCCAGGATCACGCCGATGAACAGCCCGCGGTTCTGCGACTCCCCGGCGATCTGCTCGATCGAGGCGCCGGGGCGGCCCTTCAGCCAGCCGTAGGCGAAGCTGCGGCGGCCCGCCCGGTCGATGCCGTGCACGTCGGCGCGCAGCTGGTGCCGCGCAAAGGCGAACGCCAGCCCGTACAGTACCAGCAGGGCGACCACGTCGCGGATCATCATCCCCGGAAAGCTCAGCCAGGCCGCCTTCTCGTGAAGGATGGGGTCTGCCGCCACCGGGTCGTGCCCGCCGTGCGGCAGCCAGTGGTGGAAGTAGACGTGCTTCCCGCCCAGCATCATGGGGATGAAGAGCACGACCGACACGGGCAGGAACGCGATGCCGCCCAGCGGAACCCGCTTGATGGACCAGGCCCAGCGCGCGTTCGTCAGGTGCAGCGCCACGGCGAACATCACCATGCCGATGGCCACCGACGACCAGAACATCCAGTTGAAGTGAAAGGCGCTCCACGCCCGCTCGTCGGGCGACAGGAAGAACGCCGCTGCCCCGATCACCGCCAGCACCAGCCCCAGGACCAGGGCCGTGCCGGGGGCCGCCGCCGTGCGCAGCGGAATGTGGGACGGATAATCGCTATGCGAAGACATCTCGTCGGCTCGTCAGGGGGCTTCTTGAGTGCTGGGTGCCGCCATCTGCGGCGACGCCGGCTGCGTGCCCGCCGAGGGCGCCGGCTCCGTGGGCTGCGCCGTATCGACGGCGGCGCCCACGCCCGAAACGTTCGGCGGCGGGGCCTGCGTTTCCAGGCTGCCCTGCAGCTGGCGCACGTACGACACGATGGCCCAGCGGTCCAGGTGCGTCACGCGGGCGCCGTACGGAGGCATCAGCCCGCGGCCCACGTCGATCACGGCGTAGATGTAGCCGTCGCTGCGGCCCTGCGTTGGGCCGGCGTTCAGCGCGGGGGCGAACGGGAACTTGTCGGCCCCGATCACCGGCCCCTTGCCGTCGCCCAGCGCGCCGTGGCAGGCGACGCAGTGCTGCTCGTACATGGCCTTGCCGCGCGCCAGCACCTGCGGGTTGCGCGGCAGCGGGTTGCGGAGCAGCGGGGCGATGGAATCCAGCTGCGTCTGCGAGTAGCGCCCGGGCACGTCGCCCAGGGGATGGACCGTGGGCACGGTGCCCGGCACCGGCTCGCGCACCATCTCGTACGGATCCGGGATCACGTCCTCGCGCATGGTGGCGAAGGGCGGCACCTTGCCCGAGGCCACGTCCAGGTCGTAGCCCGCCCAGTCGGTGCAGGCGGGAAGCGCCGCCACGAGCGCGGCCAGGCCGGCCGCGTGCGCGCCGCGCCTGAGCTTAGCGGTGGTCAACGAGCACCTCCTCGGAACCGCTCTCGTTCATGATCCGCTGCACGTCGCTGTACCGGTCGCGGGGAGCGTGGGCGAACACGCCGAAGTTGCCCGCCGTGAACGACGGGTGGTACATGGGCGCCTCGGCCGGCCCCAGGTGCGGCAGGCGGCCCAGGATGAACAGGCCGGCTACGGTCGAAAGGGCACCCAGCAGGATGGTCAGCTCGAACATGATGACGCTGAACGCCGGCAGCGCCACGATGCTCTTGCCGCCCACGATCAGCGGCCAGTCGATGGAGGCCCAGGTGGCCAGCGCCGTGCCGGCCGCCGTTCCCGTGAAGGCGCCCATCAGGGTGAAGATGCGCACCGGGCTTTCCTTGGTGCCCAGCGCCTCTTCTACCTCGTGGCGCGGCGTGGGCGAATACACCGTCAGCTCGAAGCCCTCGGCGCGCAGGCGCCGGATGGCGTCGGTCGCGGTGTCCAGGTGCGGGAAGACGCCCAGGACACCCGTGGCAAGCTTGCTCATCGAACCTCCCACTCCTTGTAGCCGGTGGGAAGCGTCTCGGTGGTCATCTCGTGCTCGTCGTGCGCGTGGTGGTGAGCCCCGGCGTTCCGCATGGGCGGAGGCAGCACCTCCTTGATCTCGGCGATCGAGAGCCCGGGCAGGAACCGCAGGAACAGCAGGAACCACATGAAGAACCAGCCGAAGCTGCCCAGGAGCAGGCTCGCGTCTACCCACGTCATGTGGTAGTTCCAGAACTTCCACGGCTCGTAGCTGTGGGCGAGCGACGGCGCGATGATCACGAAGCGCTCGTACCACATCCCGATGTTCACGAAGATCGTGATGATGAAGAACGCGTTCAGGTTCTGCCGGATCTTCTTGATCCACAGCAGCTGCGGCAGGATGGCGTTGAAGGTGATCATGGACCACCCCGCCCACCAGTAGTCGCCCGTCACGCGGTCCCAGAACACGTCGCGCTCGTACAATTCGCCGCTGTAGTAGGCCATGAAGTACTCCATGCCGTAGGCGTAGCCCACGATGCAGGAGGTCAGCAGCAGCAGCTTGGCCAGGCGGTCGTAGTGCACGGGGGTGAAGTACGCCCCCAGCCGGAAGATGCGGTGCACCGGCACCATCAGCGTCACCACCATGGCCACGCCGGAAAGGATGGCGCCCGCCACGAAGTACGGGGCGAAGATGGTGGTGTGCCACCCCGGCACGATGGACACGGCGAAGTCCCACGACACCACCGAGTGCACCGAAAGCACCAGCGGCGTGGCCAGCGCGGCCAGGAACAGGTACGCCCGGGTGAAGTGGCGCCACTCGCGGTCCGTTCCCCGCCACCCCAGCGCCAGCACGCCGTAGATGCGCTTGCGCATGGGGTCCGTCGTGGCGTCGCGCGCCGCGGCGATGTCGGGGATCAGGCCGATGTAGAAGAACACCGAACTCACCGTGAGGTACGTGGTCACCGCGAACACGTCCCACAGCAGCGGGCTGCGGAAGTTCGGCCAGATGTGCCGCTGGCTGGGCAGGGGCAGCAGCCAGTAGAAGAACCAGGGCCGCCCGATGTGGATCAGCGGGAAGAGCGCCGCCGTGAGCACGGCGAACACCGTCATCGCCTCGGCGAAGCGGTAGATGGCCTGCCGCCAGGGCGCCCGGAACAGGTACAGGATGGCCGAGATCAGCGTTCCGGCGTGGCCGATGCCCACCCAGAACACGAAGGTGGTGATGAGAACCGTCCAGTTCTCACCGACCATCCCCAGGCCGTAGATGATGTTGTGAAGCTCGGCGAACACCAGCAGCCCCACCAGCGACACCGCCATGGCCAGCAGCGCCACGTAGCCCTTGCCGGGCTTCGTGAGCAGCCGCATGGCGTCGCGGTTCACCTGCTCGTACGACTCGATCTCCGGATGGAATACGGAGCGCGTCACCGTCTGCATTTCAGTGGCCTCCCTGCTGGGCCGGTTCGTGAGCTTCCTGCGGCGCTCCCTCCGTGGAGCCGTGCGCCACCGGCGGCGCCGTGTGGCCGCCGTTCACCGGCGTGTGGAGGGTCACCTTCTGCAGGTATACGATGGCCGGCTGCGTGTTTAGCTCGCCCAGCGCGCGGTAGCCGCGGTTGGTCGTCGCGGCCTTGGCCACCGCGCTGTTCGGGTCGGCGATGTTGCCGAAGACGTACACCTCCGTCGGGCAGGTCTGCACGCACGCCGGCACCACCTCGCCGTCGCGCATGGCGCGCCCCTCGGAGCTGGCGGTGCGCTCGGCCTCGTGGATGCGCTGCACGCAGAACGTGCACTTTTCCATGACGCCCTTTTCGCGCACCGTCACGTCGGGGTTCAGCTGCCAGTTCAGCGGCTCGGCGAACTGGTAGGTGAACCAGTTGAAGACGCGCACCTTCCACGGGCAGTTGTTGGCGCAGTAGCGCGTGCCCACGCAGCGGTTGTACACCTGCCCGTTCAGGCCGTCGGGGGTGTGGTACGCCGCGTACACGGGGCACACCGGCTCGCAGGGCGCCTGGCCGCAGTGCTGGCAGAGCATGGGCAGGAACCGCACGTCGTCGGTCGCGTCGTCGCGGTACGCCTCTTCCTCGTGGCGGCCGGTGCCGAAGTACCGCTCGATGCGCAGCCAGTGAAGGTCGCGCCCCTTCCGGATCTCCGTGGGCCCCACCATGGGGATGTTGTTTTCGGCGAAGCAGGCCACCACGCACGCCGAGCAGCCGATGCAGCGCGCCAGGTCTACCACCATGGCCCAGCGCGTTTCGTTCTCGATGTACTCGCCGTACTCCGTTCCCGCCGGGGGATAGGCGGCCGGGTCGGTGGTCGTTTCCACCGGCACGAAGCCGCCGGAGCCCTTCAGCTGGAAGATCTTCTTTTCGGAGCCGGGGATGCCGCCGGGACCCTGCTGGTCCAGCTGCATCAGCTGCGTGACGCCCACCGCCTGGGCGATGGCGCGGTCGTGCTGCACGCGCACGCCCTGCTCCACCAGGCCGCGCGGGAACAGCCGGGTGACGTTGCCGCGCCCGGTGGGGGCCAGGCTCACCTTCATCCCGGCGGACATCAGCGCGCCCGTCGCCGGGTCTACGCTGGCGCCCAGCAGCTTCATGGGGTTGGCGCCCACGCCCTCGGTGTACTGGCCGAACCCCTTGTGGCCCAGCCCCATCTGCACCGCGACGGTGTCGCGGACGACGCCG
>NZ_DATBNB010000744.1 GCF_036554565.1 Longimicrobium sp.
CAAACTGCGCGGGGGAAGGGAGCCAGTAGAGTGCGCGCAGCCACCCGGAGCGCAATCGAATTCTCCTCTCCCCCATGGGGTTTATGGGGGAGAGGTCGGGAGAGGGGGGCTGCCGCGGCATGCGCCACTGTCAGCCCCGATCGGGCCCGACGTTCTCCCCTCCCCTCCGCTGCGCCAGTGGGCCGGGGCGCCGACGCGTTTGACGCCGCCCGGTCCGCGCCCTAGAATGCGCGGCGTTTTTCCACCGCCGAGCCCGCGCGAAACCCGCGCGCCGCGAAGCGACGACCGGACGGGCAACGAGTGCGCGGACTGATCTTCGACCCCTTCGCGGGGGTCAGCGGCGACATGACCGTCGCCGCGCTGCTGGACCTGGGGCTGCCGCTGGAGTGGCTCCAGCGCTTCGTCGCGGAGCTGAACCTGGGCGACATCGGCGTGAGCGCCGAGCGCGTGGACCGCAAGGGGATCGCTGCGACCCGGCTGGTGCTGAACCTGCCACACGAGCACGCGCACCGGCACCTGCACCACGTGGTGAAGATCATCGAGGGCACGCGCGTGAGCCCCGAGGTGCGCGACCGTGCGGTGCACGCGTTCACGCTTCTTGCTGAGGCCGAAGCCGCGGTGCACGGCACCACGGTGCAGAAGGTGCACTTTCACGAGGTGGGGGCGCTGGACGCCATCATCGACGTCCTGTGCGCCGTCGCCGGGAGCCACGAGCTGGGCGCCACCGAGTTCTACACCCGCCCGGTGGCGCTGGGACGGGGGTGGGTAGACATGGCGCACGGGCACTTTCCCGTGCCGCCCCCCGCGGTGCTCAAGCTGCTGACGGGCATTCCCGTGCGCGACCCCGAGTTCGAGGGCGAGTGCACCACGCCCACGGGCGCCGCGCTGGTCAAGGCGCTCACGAACGGCGCGCCGCCGCCGGTGACGTTCACGCCGCTGGCGAACGGGTTCGGCGCGGGAACGCGCGACCCGCAGGACCGCCCCAACGTGCTGCGCCTGATCCTCATCGAGCCGCAGGCGGGGGGCGAGGACGCGGTGATGGTGGTGCAGTGCGACGTCGACGACCTGCCCCCCGAGTACGTGCCCACGCTGCTGCAGGCCGTGCTGGACGCGGGGGCGGCCGACTGCTCGGCGCAGCCGCTGGTGATGAAGAAGGGGCGCACCGGCGTGCGCATCGAGGCCCTGGCCGAGCCGGGAGCGCTGGACGCGGTGCAGGCCGCGCTCTTCCGGGCGGGAACCACCATCGGCCTGAGGTTCTGGCCGGCGGCGCGGCGCACCCTGCCGCGGCGAGTGGAAGCGGTGACGTGGCGCGGCCAGGAGATCCGGGTGAAGCGCTCGGCCCTCCCGGGCGGCGGCGAGCGCGCCAAGCCGGAGTTCGAAGACGTGGCGCGTGCCGCCGCGAACCTGGGGATCACTCCCCTGGAGGCGTACCGGGGCCTGCTGGCGGACGGCGTGGCCCGGGAACAGTGAATCGGCCGGATGCGTCCGGCCCGTATCGGCCCGCTCCCGGCGGAGCGGGCTTTTTCCACCAACGGAGGATGCTGATGAAGATCGATCGTGGCCTGGCCGTGGTGCTGGGCGGCGTGCTGGCGGCGGCTGCCTGCGCCCCCGCCGCCGGAACCGGTGGGGGCGGGGGTCCGCGGATCACGGTGCCCGTTCCGAGCGTCACCTGCACGAGCGGGCCCCTGACCAGCTTTGCGCAAGCCGACTCCGCGGCCAGCGCCATGGCCCTGGTGGGCACCCTGCCCGACTCGGCACAGGGCCCGGCGTACACCACGGCGCTGGCACAGGCGCGGCGCGCGGTCGCCGCCCAGCCCGAGAACGCCTACGCGCAGTACCTGGCCGGCCAGGCGGCGCTCCTGACGGGCGACTTCGCCGCCTCCGCCACCTATCTCGCCCGCTCGGAGCAGCTCTGCCCCGAACTGGGTGCGTACGATATCGACCGGCTGCAGTCGGCGGGCGCGGGGAATGCCTTCAACGCCGCCACCGGGCTGCTGCAGGCCGGCGACACCACGGCCGCCATCGCCAGGCTGGAAACGGCCATCGCGCTGGACCCCGAGGCCTACGCGGCCGAGTTCTACCTGGGGCTGATCAACTTCCAGCGCCAGAACACTGGCGAGGCGGTCACGCGCTGGCGCCGGGTGCTGCAGCTGCTGGAAACCATGCCCGCCGACACGTCGGCGCAGGAAAACCAGCAGCGCCAGGACGTGCGCGGCAACGTGGTGAACGCCATGGTGCTGGCCGGCGTGCAGTACCTGCAGCGGGAGCAGAACGAGCCCGCCATTCCGCTGCTGCAGGAGCTCACCCGCATGGTGCCCAACAGCGCCGACGCGTGGTACCACTTGGCGCTTGCCCAGTACAACCTGGAGCGCTGGAGCGACCTGGTGGCGTCGGGTCAGCGTGCCACCGAGGTGGCCCCGCTCAGCCATGGCGCGTGGGTGCTGTACTACAACGCCTACGCGGGCCAGGCGCAGGCCGCGTCCGAGGCCAACCAGACGGCGCGTGCCAACGAGCTCAGCCGGCAGGCCACCCAGGTGCGCACCCGCTCCGAGAGCCTTCCGGTGCGCATCGAGGGGCTGACGATCGACACGGGCGACGAGTCCACCGCCATCAGCGGCACCGCCGTCGGCACGGGGCGCACGGCGCCGGTCACGGTGGAGTTCACGCTGTACGGAATCACGGGAACGCTGGGCACGGGGCAGGTGACCATCACCCCGCCCGCGAAGGACCAGCGCGCGCCGTTCAACCTGACGGTCGCCAACGCCCGCCCCATCACGGGCTACAGCTACCGGGTCGTCCAGTAACCGGAACCAGCATCACCGAAGGCAGCCGCGGCCGGCGGGGACCCGTTCCCCGCCGGCCGCGGCCTCTTTCGGTTCGATTCACCGCGTTCCGGGTTCCTCCTTCCTCTCTGCACGCTTCTTGCGCCTTTGGACGCCCGCGGCACCGTCGCCGCGGCCCCCACGTCCGGAGACCCGATCCTTGTCCGTCGAAAGCCCCGAAATTCCCGAGCAGGCGTATCAGTGCGAGCGCTGCGGCGCCGAGTACGCCGGCGGCGAAGGCTGCCCCATCTGCGGCCTGCTGCGCGCCCCCGTCGCCTGCGAAGACGGCAGCCAGACCAACTTCCGCTGCGTCATTTGCGAGGCACCCGTCTGCGGCAGCGAGCCCGAAGGCACCCGCCCCGTCACCTGCCAGCTGCACGAAGGCATTCCCGTCATGGAGGCGTGGGCCCAGGTGTACACCACCTCCGACGAGATCGAGGCCGGCCTGATCGTGCAGAACCTGCAGTCCGAGGGGGTGGACGCGCAGCTCTTCTCGCAGAAGGACGGCATCTTTCCCGTGGACCTGGGCGAGCTGTCCATCGTTCGGGTGATGGTGCCCACCTGGGAGTACGAGGCCGCCATCGAGATCATCCGCGCCCACATGGACACCAGCGGCGAGGTGAGCTTCGCCTGCCCGGCGTGCGGCGAAGCCTACGAGCCCGGCGACACCGCCTGCACCAGCTGCGGCGCGCCGCTCGGCTGAACGGCGGTTGCGGAAGTCACGAAGTAGCAGAGTCGAGGGAAGTGACGGCCGTTGGAGTTCGCGGCCGTTGGTCCGCGCTGTTACTTTTGTGGCTTTCGTGCCTTTCTCTACTTTCGTCCGTCAAGAGCACTCGTGAAGCTACCCGTGGTGGCCGTCGTCGGCCGGCCGAACGTCGGCAAGTCCACCTTTTTCAACCGTGTCCTCGGCGAGCGCATCGCCATCGTCGAGGACCGCCCCGGCGTGACCCGCGACCGCAACTACGCCCGCACCGAGTGGAACGCGCGCGAGTTCTACCTGGTCGACACCGGGGGGATGGTCGAAAACTCCGACGAGCCCATGGACCGCCTGATCCGCGACCAGGTGCTCACCGCCATCGCCGAGGCCGACGTGCTGGTGCTGATGGTGGACGGCCGCGCCGGACCTCATCCGCTGGACTACGCCGTCGCCGAGCACCTTCGCCGGGCCGCCAAGCCCAACGTGCTGCTCGTCAACAAGATGGACAACCTGGGCGCCCACACCGCCACGGGGCACCACGACTTCTGGGACCTGGGGCTCGGCGAGCCGTACCCCGTCAGCAGCCTAAGCGGCAAGGGGAGCGGCGACGTGCTGGACCTGATCGTCGAGCACCTTCCCGACATCGAGGGCGAGGAGGAAGAGGCGCTGCGGGTGGCCGTCATCGGCCGGCCGAACGTGGGCAAGTCGTCGTACGTCAACCGCCTGCTGGGCGAGGAGCGGCTGGTGGTGTCGGACGTGGCGGGAACCACGCGCGACGCCATCGACACGCCCATGCGCTACCAGGGGCAGAAGCTGGTCTTCGTCGACACGGCGGGGCTGCGCCGGCAGGCCAAGATCGACGAGGGCGTCGAATTCTACAGCTCGCTGCGGACGGAACGCGCCATCGAACGCGCCGACGTGTGCCTCCTGCTGCTCGACGCCACCGAGCCCATCGCCGTACAGGACCTGAAGATCGCCGAAAAGGCGTGGGATTCGGGGAAAGGACTGATCATCATCTGCAACAAGTGGGACCTGGTAGAGAAGGAGACGATGACGGCGCCGCGGTACGAAAAGGAGATCCGCGAGCGCGCGCCGTACCTGCAGTGGGTTCCCATCCTCTTCACCAGCACCCTCACCGGCCAGCGGGTGCACCGCGCGCTGGAACTGATCGTAGAGGTGCAGGAGCAGCGGCACCGCCGCATCTCGACGCACGAGGTGAACGAGGTGATGCGGGCGCTGACCATGCGGACCAAGCCGCCCGCCTCGCACGGCCGCCCGGTCAAGTTCCTCTACGGCACGCAGGTGGCCGTCGCGCCGCCCACGTTCATCCTGTGGGCCAACGATCCCGAGGGCGTTCCCGAAAGCTACGAACGCTACCTGATGAAGGGCTTCCGCGAAGCGTGGGGGTTCCAGGGCTCGCCGCTTGTCATCCGGCTGCGCCGCCGCGACGAGGAGCGGGAGTGACACCCGCCCTGCTCGTTTTGGCCGCGTACCTGATCGGCGCCATCCCCGCCAGCTACATCGCCGGGCGGCTGGCGAAGGGCATCGACCTGCGCGAGCACGGCAGCGGCAACCTGGGCGCCACCAACGCCTTCCGTGTCCTTGGTGCAAAGGTGGCGGCTCCCGTGGTCGTCTTCGACATCCTCAAGGGCACGCTTCCCGTCGTCGCCTTCAGCCAGTGGGACGGCTCGGCGGACTGGCGATGGGAACTGGCGTACGGGGCGGCGGCCATCGTCGGCCACGTCTTTCCTGTCTACATGCGCTTCCGCGGTGGCAAGGGCGTCGCGACCAGCGCGGGGGTGTTCCTGGCCCTGGCGCCCGAGGCCGTGGGGCTGGGGCTGCTCACCTGGCTGATCGTGCTCAAGCTGACGCGGATGGTGTCGGCCGGGTCCATCGCCGCGGGGGTGGTCGTGGGCGTGCTGCTGGGCCTGAACGTGCCCGCCGAGCGGCTGGAGGTGCGGATCCTCGGCGGGCTCATCGTGGCCTTCATCATCTTTGCCCACCGCGCCAACGTGGGGCGCATCGTGCGGGGCGAGGAGCACCGCTTCGGAATGAAGAAGGAGCCGCAGGCCACGGTGGCCGCCGCGGCGGTGACGGCGGACGCAAAGGGGGCCGAATGACGTCGCGCGCGGCGGTGATCGGCGCGGGAAGCTGGGGCACCGCCCTCGGCAACCTGCTGGCGGGCAAGGGGATCGAGACGGTCGTCTGGTCGTACGAGCCCGACGTGGCGGATTCCATCAACCGCGAGCACGTCAACCGCAAGTACCTGGACGGCATCGAGCTCGCGCCGTCGATGCACGCCACGCCGGACATGGCGGAAGCTGTGCGCGGCGCCGACCTCGTCCTCTCCGTCTCGCCCTCGCACGTGGTCCGCCAGGTGATGGCGCATGCCGCGGAGCACATGGACGACGGCGCCCTGCTGGTCAGCGCGTCCAAGGGCATCGAGAACGATTCGCTGAAGACGATGGACGGCGTGCTGGCCGACGTGCTCCCCGAACGGGCGGCGCGTTCGGCCTGCTTCCTGTCCGGGCCCAGCTTTGCCATGGAGGTGGGACGCGGATTTCCAACCGCCGTCACCATCGCCTCGCACGATGCGGACGCGGCGGTGCGGGCGCGGGACGCCTTCCAGACCGCCCGCTTTCGCGTCTACACCAGCGCCGACGTGGCCGGGGTGGAGCTGGGCGGGGCGGTGAAGAACGTCATCGCCATCGCGGCGGGGACGGTGGAGGGGATGGGGTTCGGCTTCAACACGCAGGCGGCGCTGATCACCCGCGGGCTGGCGGAGATCACGCGGCTGGGGCAGGCGATGGGGGCGGACCCGCGGACGCTGGCGGGGCTGGCGGGCATCGGCGACCTGATGCTCACCTGCATGGGCGGGCTCAGCCGCAACCGCACCGTGGGCGTGGAACTGGGGCGCGGACGCAAGCTCGACGACATCCTGGGCGGCATGGTGATGGTGGCCGAAGGAGTAAAGACGGCCCGCTCGGCGCGCGACCTGGCGCGGCGGATGAACATCGAGATGCCCATCGTCGAGGCCGTGTACGCCATGCTCTTCGAGGACCTGGACCCGCGCCGCGCCGTGGAGCAGCTGATGCTGCGGGAGCCGAAGCCGGAGCACCACGGATGAAGCGCCCGCAGCGCGAGTTCTATTCGATCGGCGAGGTGTGCGAGCTGTTCGACGTAAAGCCCCACGTGCTGCGCTACTGGGAAACGCAGTTCCCCGCGCTGTCGCCCCCCAAGAACCGCTCCGGAAACCGCGTGTACCGCGCCCGCGACCTGGAGCTGATCGCCCTGATCCGCCACCTTGTGCACGACGAGCGCTACACGCTGGAAGGCGCCCGCAAGCGCATCGACGAGCTGCGCCAGGAAGGCGCCGCCTCCGAAGCCGCCTCGCGGGCCCTGGAGCGCTCCTTCGTCCGCTCCCTGCGCGCCGAGCTGGAGGAGATCTTGGAGCTGCTGTGAGCGGCGGTGGGGAAGTGCGTGAGTGCGAAAGTGCGAAAGTGCGAAAGTGCGAAAGTGCGAAAGTGCGAAAGTGCGAAAGTGC
>NZ_DATBNB010000745.1 GCF_036554565.1 Longimicrobium sp.
CCGATCTCGAACGATTTCATCGCGCAATTCCTCACGGCGAGCCGATCCTCGAATGCAGTCGCCGTCGCCACTACGTGATCTTCGATTCCACGTGCCCAGGCGGAGAGGAAGCGCATGGGGATCTCTGGCCCGTGATGAACCAGGACGTTTCTCATCACCCGGAGTTTTGCGCGATCGAACATGTAGAGGAGCCAGTCGTCGTCCACGTCTGACTCGATCAGGAGCGCACGCAACCGATTCGCGCGGTTCGCCACGGAGACCAGGGCCGCGACTTCGCTGAGGTTCGTTGCGCGGACCAGCACGGCGAGCTTGTAGGAGCCGGTCCACGATTGCGCCGTGTTCCCGTCGGGCATCGCAAAAAGGCGATCGCTGGACGCCACGATCCGGTGCATGTCCGCAAGTGCGCTTTCATTGATCAGAACTGCCAGGCTGTCCTGAGTTTCTGCTGTCATGGTCTAGCGCCTCCGCTCAGGAGATACTTTCTGATTCCACTCGCGCGGCAAGCGGACATACGATGGTAGCGGGCTCAAAGGCTAGTGTCCGCTACGAGTCCGGACAACCCTATGATGATGTTTGGGTGCGTGTGGTCAGGGAGTGTGCGGCTGAGGGTTAGGAACGCGAAAAAGGCCGGGGCGTCGCCGCCCCGGCCTTCTGCGATCAATCCACTTGTTTTCGCTCGCGCTTACGGCTCGACGATGGACAGGTTCAGCCCTGCCTCGCGCGCCATCTCGATCGAGCGCGCGACGGTGTTGCCGAGCACGAACCCGTGCTCCACCTTGGTCTTGATGCCGTTGTACTCCACCTCGCCCGTGCCGACGCCCAGGTGCGTGAGCACGCCGATGGCGCGGGTACCCGAGAAGCTCAGGCCGTTGCTCTCGCAGCCCATGATGCCGGAGCCGGAGTCGCCCGGCGCCGCCACGAAGTCGCCGTACCACGAATTTCCGTCCGATCCGCCGCCCACGCCCACGCGGGCCTTGGTGACGAACGTTTCACCCGTGACCAGGCCGTTGCCGAAGTGGCAGGCGGGCTCGCCGAACGCCATCAGCTCCACGCCGCTGAAGTCGCCCCAGACGGGCATGGAGGGGCGGATCAGGTGGTGCGCCGAGGCCGGAATCTCCACCACGCCGAAGTCGTTGCCCACGTCCTCGGTGCCGGTGGGGTCCGTCTGGCGGGCGTAGGCCACGCGGCCCAGCGTCACCACGGTGCCCACGAGCGTCATCGCGTCGAAGTTGCCTTCGCAGTTCTGCACGCACACGTCAACCGACACGCCCGTCGCGTCGAAGTCCGCGCCTTCGCCGTGCGTGGCCTTGTTCGCGGCCGAGACGAAGCAGTGGCCAGCGGCGCCCAGGAACAGCCTGCTGCCGTCGCGCCAGATGAAGTTGGCGGTGCAGCCGTACGTGCCGTCGTTGGGAATGGTGACGAGGATCGGCGAGCCGGGCCCAATGCCCTCCGGGCCGGCGGGGAGCAGCAGGTTGGGCGGCTTGCGGATGGTCTTGTTCAGCCACTTGGTGACGTCGATCTTGGGCTTCTTGATCTCGATGTCGCCGTCGGTGTTGTCCGTCAGCCAGATGAGGTTGCTCGGGCCCGCGTCCGGCGCCATGATCTCCGGCGCCGTATCGACGCAGGCGGCGAGGGTGGCGGCAAGGCCAAGGGCGGCAAGGCTGGACAGCAAACGCATGGGGTCCTCCGAGGTGGCGTAGGATTGGCAGACACTGCTGCGCGGCCTTGCCGCGCCCGCCTCGACAAAGGGCATCGGGCGTGCCTCCTTTCCCGCCGGCGTGCGCAATGGAACGGGTGAAAGCGGCAGAGTTGGCGAAGCTGCCCTCCTATAAGCACTTGCGACCCAGACATGTCGCATCGGCCGTGAGCCGCGCTCACTCTTCGGTCCCGAGATGGGTTGCGGCTTGCACTATTCTGGTGAAGGCACGAAATCGATCCGCACGTTTTGTGGGCACCTACTCCGGGGCATGATGAAGAACGTCACCAAACCGGCACCGCCCGAAGGATTACGCTACCAGGCGGATGTCCTGCCGCCCGACGAGGAGCAGGGTCTCGTGGAGCGGATCCGCGAGCTGCCGCTGAAGGAGTTCGAGTTCCACGGCTACGTGGGCAAGCGGCGGGTGGTCTCCTACGGCTGGCACTACGACTTCGCCGAGCGCAGGCTGCACAAGGTGGACGAGATCCCCGACTTCCTCCTTCCGCTGCGCTACCGTGCGGCCGCGTTCGCGGAGGTGGCGCCGGAGGAGCTCTCTCACGCGCTCGTCACCGAGTACGGCGCCGGCGCCGCAATCGGGTGGCACCGGGACAAGGGCGTCTTCGGGGATGTGATCGGCGTATCGCTGGTGTCCTCGTGCGCCTTCCGGCTTCGGCGCAAGGCGGGTTCGAAGTGGGAGCGCTATTCGCTGACGGCGGAGCCCCGGTCCGCATACCTGCTGCGCGGCCCCTCGCGGACGGAGTGGGAGCACAGCATTCCTGCCGTGGATTCGCTCCGCTACTCCGTCACCTTCCGAACGCTGCTAGCGGACCGCTGACCGCACGCGACGAAGGATGTAACGGCCCGTGAACCTCAACCAGGTCACGCTTCCGGCGGTGGACCTCGCGGCGTCCGTCGCGTTCTATCGCACGCTCGGCTTTCGGCTGATCGTCGACACGCCGCACTACGCGCGTTTCGAGTGCCCGGAGGCTGGCGCCACGTTCTCGCTGCACGTTGTGGATACGATGCCGGCGGATTCGGGCATCCTCGTGTACTTCGAGCACGAAGCGCTGGACGAGCTCGTCGCGGACCTCAAGGGCAAGGGCGTGGTGTTCACGCAGGAGCCGACGGACCAGCGCTGGCTCTGGCGCGAGGCGCGGCTCCGCGATCCCGCGGGCAACGCGCTGTGGCTGTACTGGGCCGGGGAAAACCGCCGGAACCCGCCGTGGAGAGTCGCGAACCCGTAGTCACGCCGTCGCCAGCATCTTCCGATTCGCTCCTCGACCATCCCTTTCGATGACCCACGCGATGCAGACGCGCCGGCTGTCCCTGCTGTACCTCGCCGCACCCGTCCCGGCGCTCGTCGCAGGCGTGCTCACGATGCGAATGTCGGACGTGCCGGCGAGTCTCTGGGTGCAGAACGTCGCCGCGTGGGCGGTTGGCACGGTGCTGTGCGTGGTCCTGGCGAGGCCCCGCACTTCCGCCGCGCGGCCGAGGTGGGCGGACGTCGCGGCGGTGCTCACGGTGGCTGCATTGGCCGCGACCCTGCTCGCTCCGGGGGTGGACGGGGTGCACCGATGGCTCCCGCTCGGCCCGGTGCGCCTTCACGCAGCAGCGGTGCTCCTCCCCGTGCTGATCGTCGCCCTGGACGGCCTCTCGCGGGCGAGGAGATGGTGGGCTTCCGCCCTCGTCGGGGCTGCGGCGATGCTGGCGCTGTTCCTTCAGCCGGACGCCGCGCAGGCTACGGCATTTGGCGCGGCGGCGGTGCTGCTGCTGGCCGTGAAGGCCGAGGGACGCGCGCCGCGGCTCGCCTGCCTTGCCGCGGTCGCCGTGCTCGCCGTCCTCACCTGGACGCGGCGCGACCCGCTGGCGCCAGTGCCGTACGTGGAGGAGATCGTCGGGTTGGCCGCGAGCCTCGGCACTGTCTGGGCAGTGGCGGCGATGGCCTCGCTGCTCCTGCTGCCCCTGCCGTTCCTCATCGCCGGACGGGGAGCCGCGCGACCGATGGGCATCGCGCTCGGCGCCTACGTGGCGATCACCGCCGCCGCTCCTTTCTTCGGCAGCTTTCCCGTTCCGGTACTGGGATACGGCATGTCGCCCATCCTCGGATACCTGGCGGGCCTGGGCCTCTTCCTCCGCGCCGGGGCTCACGAGAGCGGGTGAACCCGCCTCCACACCTGCCGAAGCGCACACGAATTCTCCCCCTCTCCCGCTTGCGGGAGAGGGGGCCGGGGGGGAGAGGGCAGCCGCGGAATGCGCCGGCGCCGATGAAACGCCCCTCCATCCGCCAGCCGCGACAAGGCCAGAGCCGACGCATCCGTGCCGCTGCCACGCCCGGGCTTCAAGGTGGCGCAAGCCAGATCCTCCCGGCGGGCGTGAACACTTGCGCCCGCCACCCTCCCGGGCAGACGTTGAGGGTGCCCAGCGCAGCGTCCCGAACGCGTCCACCCGCCGCACCCGGCTTCACCGATGCACCTGCGCATCTCCGCCCTGCTTGCCGCCCTCGCCCTGCTCTCCGGGTGCACGCTCTCCACGGTCCGTTCCGCGGAGGTGTACCCCGGCCTTTCGTTGAACGCCCAGGTGTCCTCCACGACACCTGCGGGCGAAGATGCGGGCTGGTTCTGGAGCGCCGGCAACCAGCCGGTTCCTGGATTGTACGCGGAGCTGACGCTGGGCAACGTGAGCGCGGACGGTGCCCGCGGCAACGAGCTCAGCGCCGGGCTCAACGCCTTCTCACCCTTCGTCGGCGCGTACACACAACTCGGAAAGAACGAGCGGTCGGCGTACGGCATCGGCGGGCGGCTGGGGCTTCCGATCATTTCCTGGAGCTCGTCCCAACTATACGGGCGGTACGACCGCCTTCTCGCGCCGGGGCAGCGCCTTCTGCTGAACCCGGCCGTCGTGCTGCACTGGGGCAATTCTCCCAATGGCGAGAATCCCGGGCACTTCGTGGGGCTGGTGCAGGGCGTGGGGCTGGAGATGGAGGGAAAGAACGTGTCGTTCATCCCGGCCGCCTCTGTTGTACTGATGGGGGGAGAGCGCTCGAGCTACGGCGAGTCCCAGGGCTCGTTTACCACCGCGTTCGCCACCGCCTCCGTCGCCGTCGTTTTCCATCGAGCGCGCACACTCGCCCCCGCGCCGCCGCGTGCGGCCCAGCCGGGGGAGCCATGATGCAGATGCCCGTCCGCCGTCATCCAACGACTTCCCGCCCCGGTGCCATGATCAAGACCACGTTCGCGTCCCTCGTCCTGCTCGCGCTGTTCGTGTCGTCGCCCGCGCGTGCGCAGCTGCTGCAGACGCAGACGCTCAGCCTGCAGGCCGCCCGGACCATGGCCGCGGCGGCCGAGGTGGAGGCGCGCGAGAACAGCTGGAACGTGGCCATCGCCATCGTCGATGCCGCGGGCGAGCTCATCCTCTTTCACCGGCTGGACCAGACGCAGCCCGCCAGCCTGGACATCGCCATCGGAAAGGCGCGCACCGCGGCTCGGTTCCGGCGCCCCACCAAGGTGCTGGAAGAGGCGGTCGCAGGCGGACGCACGGTGCTGCTGGCACTGGACGGCGTGCCGCTGGAAGGCGGCCTGCCCATCGTCGTAGACGGCCGCGTGATCGGCGCGGTGGGCGTCAGCGGCGTCACCTCGCAGCAGGATGCGCAGGTGGCGCAGGCGGCCATCGACGCGCTGGTGCGGTAGCGGGTCCATCCGCCCTCGTCCATCCCGTTCCGACGCTCACGATGCAGACGCTGACGGCCATCCTGAAGGCAGCCTTCACCGACGATCTCAAGGCCCTCCGCGCGGAGATCCAGGCGTATCCGCGCCCAGAAGACCTGTGGCTGCGCTCGGGCGCCATTGCCAACTCCGCCGGCAACCTGGCGCTTCACCAGGCGGGCGCGCTTCGCTATCTGGTGGGCCACGTGCTGGGCGGAATCGAGTACGAGCGCGATCGGGAGGGGGAGTTCGCGCGGACCGGCGTGCCGGTCCAGGAGATCCTGGCCGAGATCGACGCGGCGATCCACGCGGTGCGCCAGACGCTGGACCGGCTGACGGAAGAGGACCTGGAGCGGCAATATCCCGTGGACGTCAGCGCCGGCCGGCCCATCACCACGGCTACGCTGCTCGTGCGGCTGGCGATGCACACGTCGTATCACAACGGGCAGGTGAACTACCATCGCAGACTTTTGGCGCCATCGGCGGATGAAGCCTGAGCTGATCGGGCCGTCGCTGTTTCACGTGAGCGAGGGTGCGATCGGCCGCTTCGAGCCGCGGGCGACGGAGTTCGTTGGCGAGCCGGTGGTGTGGGCCGTCGACGAGCGCCGGCTGCACAACTACCTCCTGCCGCGCGACTGCCCGCGCGTGACTTTCTACGCCGGCCCGGCGACCACCGTGGGTGATGCAGAGCGGTTCCTGGGAGCGAGCCCGGCCGTCGTCGCGGTCGAGAGCGCCTGGCTGGAGCGCATCCGCGCGTGCGTGCTGTACTGCCATCGCCTGCCGTCCCGGACGTTCGAGTGCCTGGACGAGGGCGCGGGCTATTTCGTCAGCCGCGACGCCGTGGTCCCCGCGCGCGTGGAGGTGATTACGGACGTCGTCGCGGAACTCCTCGCCCGCGGCGTGGAATTGCGCTTTCTGCCCAGCCTCTGGCACCTGCACGATGCCGTCGCCGCGTCCAGCCTGCGGTTTTCGATGATCCGGATGCGAAACGCCGCGCCGCGCTGAAGGCGCTCCCTAACCATGTCGATTTCGCATCGGCTCGTTCGACGTAGAGTTGGAGCGGGATCCAAGCGCGGCCCGGGCGGCCACCCCCGCTCTCCACCCGACACCGATGGAGATACCGATGCGATTCATGAACCTCGTAAAGAGCGCCGAGAACGCCGGCCCCATGCCCCAGTCGTTCATGGATGCCATGGCCGCGGCGAGCGAACAGTCCCGCCGAGCGGGCAAGCTGCTCGACACCGGCGGCCTGGCGTCCACGGCGCGGAGCACGCGGGTGCGTGTTTCCGGCGGAGAGCTGAGCGTGCTGGACGGCCCCTTCGCGGAGGGCAAGGAAGTGGTGGGCGGCTACGGCATCGTCGAGGCGGCGTCCCGGGAAGAAGCCGTGGAAGGCGCCGTCTGGCTGATGAACATGCACCGCGAGCACTGGCCGGGGTGGGAGGGCGAGGTGGAGGTCCGGCAGATCATGGGGCCGGAGGATTTCGCCCGGTAAGTCCGCCCGTGCCTCCGGCGGGCCTGGAGGAGATCCTGGCCGATCCCATACCTCCACGCGAGAACTGCGTTTCACGCAGAGGACGCAGAGGATGGGAGAAAGGACGCAGAGGAAAGGACCGGTCTTTCTCTGCGTCCTCTCTGTTCCCTCCGCGGCCTCTGCGTGAAACGTGTCAGCGAGGCATGGCGACGATCGAGCGCCCCGGCATCGCCTGAGCGCCAGCGCGGCCGCCTGTCACTCGACCCCGCGAGAGGAGGAAACCGATGCCGGATCCTGAACGCTCCGCCGACGCTTCATCCCCGGTGCGGTTCGGGGAGGCGACCCCAATCCTGCGAGTGGCCGATCTGGACCGGAGCCTGGGGTACTACGTGGATGCCCTGGGGTTCGACCTGCAGTGGCGCTACGACGATTTCGCCAGCGTCTGCCGGGGTGACGCCTCCCTGATGCTTTGCGAGGGGTGCCAGGGACAGCCCGGCACCTGGGTGTACGTGGGCGTCAGCGACGCCGATGCCCTGCACGACGAGCTCCGCGCCCGCGGCGCCACCATCCGCCATCCACCGCGCAACTTTCCCTGGGGCTCGCGCGAGCTTCACGTCTTCGATCCGGACGGCCACGTGCTTCGCCTGGGAGCCGAGGCGAATTCCGACGGGCCGCTGGGTGACTGGATGGACGAAGCCGGCGTGTCCTGGACGCCGCAGCCCGACGGCAGCTGGCGCCGGGCGGGCTGACGCAACCCCGGGCAGGGCACCGTGCCCTGCGCGGGTTCTTGCGCGCCCGTGGTGATATGGTTAAGCATATCACCATAGCCGTGCAGGCATCGCAGGGGTCATCGGGAAACCATGGTGGAACGCGAGTGGAACGACAGCCAGCCCATCTACCGGCAGCTTCGCGACATGGTGGCCGCGATGATCCTGGACGGCGTGCTGAACGAGGGTGATCCGCTGCCCTCGGTCCGGCAGGTGGCGGCCGAGTACCGCGTCAACCACCTGACGGTGCTCAAGGGCTACCAGCAGCTGGTGGACGAGCGGCTGGTGGAGACCAGGCGCGGCCGCGGCATGTTCATCAATCCCGGCGCGCGCGACCTGCTGCTGCAGGGGGAGCGCGAGAAGTTCCTCACCGAGCAGTGGCCCCGAATCCAGGAAACCATCCAGCGGCTGGGCCTTACGCCGGAGGACCTGCTCGCCGCCGCCGCGGCATCCGCGTCCAATCCCGCCAAGGAGCGCTGAAGCCATGGCATGCATTCAAGCCCGCGGGCTGCGCAAGTCGTTCGGCAGCACGGTGGCGCTCGACGGTCTGGACCTGACGGTGGAAGAGGGCCGCATCGTGGGGCTGATCGGTCCCAACGGGGCGGGGAAGACCACCGCGCTCAACGCCATCCTGGGCCTCACCCGCTACGAGGGCGAGCTGAACGTGCTGGGGCACAATCCGTGGAGCGAGCGCGACCGGCTGGCGCGCGACGTTTCGTTCATTGCCGACGTCGCGGTGCTGCCGCGCTGGCTGCGGGTTTCGCAGGCGCTGGACTACGTGGCGGGCGTGCATCCGCGCTTCGACCGCGGCAAGGCCGACGGCTTCCTGGCCAATACCGAGATCCGGCGCACGAGCAAAGTCGGCGAGCTGTCCAAGGGGATGGTGGCGCAGCTGCACCTGGCGCTGGTGATGGCCATCGACGCCAGGCTGCTGGTGCTCGATGAGCCGACGCTGGGGCTGGACATCCTCTACCGCAAGCAGTTCTACGATTCGCTGCTGAACGACTTCTTCGACCGCACGCGCACCATCGTGGTCACGACCCACCAGGTGGAGGAGATCCAGGACGTGCTGACGGACCTGGTGTTCATCGACCGCGGGCGCCTCGTTTTGGAGTGCAGCATGGAAGAGTTCGAGCAGCGCTACGTGGAGGTGATGGTTCGCCCCGGGCAGCTGCCCGCGGCACGCGCGCTGGGGCCCATCCACGAGCGCCACCTGTTCGGCCGCAGCATCCTGCTGTTCGATCAAGCGGATCGTGACGAGGTGTCGGCGCTTGGCGAGCTGCGCACGCCCAGCATCGCGGACGTGTTCGTCGCCGTCATGGGCAGCCGTCCGGGCCAGGAACGCGGAGCCGGCCAATGACCATCGCACCGGAAGCCGTCGTGGACGCACCGGCCCGGACGCGGCCGTTCTACTGGTCGGTGCGGCGCGAATTGTGGGAGAACCGCTCCATCTACCTGGCGCCCCTGGGCGTCGCCGCCTTCGCGGTCGCGGGGCTGGTGATTCACGCCGTCACCATGCCCAGCCACATGCCCGGCATGCTGGCCGTGGACGATGCGGACGCGGGATCGGCCTCGGTTACCTACCGGGTCGCGGCGCTGCTGATGCTGGCGACCACGTTCGTCATCGCGGCGTTCTACTGCCTGGAGGCGCTCGCCGGCGAGCGGCGGGACCGCGGCATCCTCTTCTGGAAGTCGCTCCCCGTTTCCGACCGCACGACGGTGCTCGCCAAGGCCGTCGTGCCGCTCGTCATCCTGCCGCTGCTCGCATTCGCCGCCATCGTCGCCATGCACGTGGTGATGCTGCTGCTGAGCGCCATCGCCCTGGCGATCAACGGCCACGGCGTGGGCGTGCTCTGGGGCGAACTGCGGCTGTTCACCATGTGGACGGCGCTGCTCTACTCCATCGTCTGCATCGCGCTATGGCACGCGCCCATCTACGGGTTTCTGCTGCTGGTCTCCGGCTGGGCCCGGCGGACGGCGGTGCTGTGGGCGGTGCTGCCGCTGCTGGCGCTCGGCGTGCTGGAGAAGCTGACGTTCGACAGCGCGAACGTCGCCGCATTCGTGCAGTACCGGCTGCTGGGCTGGCACGTCCACGCCTTCGACCCGCGGGGGCACGTCATCACCATTCCGTTCCATCCCTCCACCCCGCTCACGCCGGGCCGCATCCTGACCACGCCGGACCTGTGGATCGGGCTGGTGCTCGCGGCGGTGTTCATTGCCGCGGCCGTGCGCATGCGCCGGCACCGCGAGCCGATCTGATCCCCATCCACCTTCCCGTCCGCGCTCCGCTTCTCCCGTAGCGCCTCTCTGTCGTCAATGCCCACAAAACCAGGATGCCCGACGAGAGGCTTGCGCGATCTATGGTGTTATACTAGAGTATATCACCATAGCGCAGGTCGATCCTTCACCGGCGCATCGAGTCCGCTCCAGCCGAACGGCGCGGACCGTTTCACCCGACCAGTCACACACGGGAGAAGACACCATGCGGATAGCAACTCTGGGGATGGCGGCGGTCGCGGCGCTGGTCTTCGCGCAGCCCGCGGCGGCGGACACCGTCTGCGACTGGTGGGAGTTCGCCACCCGCATCACCAATGCGCAGTCCGCCGCCGGGCGCACGCCCGAAACGGAGCGGACGATGTCGCGCGTGTCGCTGGCCATGTTCGAGGCGCTGAACGCCATCGACCGTCGCTACGAGAGCTACCTGGGTTTCCCCGTGGGCGATCCGACCGCGTCGCAGGACGCCGCGGCCGCCACGGCTGCGTATCGCGTGCTGCTCTTTCAG
>NZ_DATBNB010000746.1 GCF_036554565.1 Longimicrobium sp.
AGCACCAGCGCGCGCTCCGCGTTCCCGAGCAGTTCCAGCTGCGAAAGCCTCACGTCCGCGTTGTCGGCGACCTGCTCCAGCACGCGCTCCAGGTGGCCGAGCATCCGCTCGATCGTGCCGCGCTCGAACAGGTCCGTGCCGTAGTTCAACGCGCCGCGCAGCCCCTGGGCGGCGGCCGTCAGGCTCAGCGACAGGTCGAACTTCGCGGCCTCGAAGTCCGTTCCCACCCCCTGCACGGCCAGCCCGCCGAGCCCGCCGCCCGCTCCCTGGGCGTTGTCCAGCGTGAACGACACCTGGAAGAGCGGTGAATGGCTCAGGCTGCGCTCCGGGCTCAGCTCCGCCACGAGCTTTTCGAAGGGCACCTCCTGGTGCTCGTACGCGCCCAGGGTCACCTCGCGCCCCCGCCGCAGCACCTCGCGGAAACCCGGGTCGCCGGAAAGGTCGGTCCGCAGCACCAGCGTGTTGACGAAGAAGCCGATCAGCCCCTCCACCTCGCTCCGCGCGCGCCCGGCGATGGGGCTGCCCACCACCACGTCGTCGCTCCCCGCGTACTTGCCCAGCAGCACCTGGAAGGCGGCCAGCGCAACCATGTACAGCGTGGCGCCCTCGCTCCGTCCCAGCCGCTGGAGCCGCTCCAGCAGCTCCGGGGAAAGCTCCACCGGCACCGTCGCGCCGCGGTGCGTCTGCACCGGCGGCCGCGGGTGGTCCGTTGGCAGCTCCAGCAGCTCCGGCGCGCCCGCCAGCCGCTCCCGCCAGTACGCCAGCTGCCGGTCGAGCACCTCCCCCGTCAGCTGCTCCCGCTGCCACACCGCGTAGTCGGCGTACTGCACCGGCAGCTCCGGAAGCGGCGACTCGCGCCCCTCGCGGTACGCCGCGTACAGCGCCGAAAGCTCGCGGTTGAGCACCCCCATGCTCCACCCGTCGCTGACGATGTGGTGCATCCCGACGAGCAGCACGTGGTCCTCGGCGCCCAGCCGCAGCAGCGCGGCACGGAAGAGCGGCCCCGCGGCGAGGTCGAACGGCCGCCGCGCCTCCTCGCCCGCACGCCGCCTGACGGCCTCCTCGCGGTCCGCCTCGCCCAGCCCGGACAGGTCCTCCACGGGCAGGGCGAAACCGGCGAAGGGCGCGACCACCTGCGCCGGCGAGCCGTCCACCTCGGCGAAGACGGTCCGCAGCGCCTCGTGGCGGCGGACGATCTCGCCCAGCGCCCGTTCCAGCGCCGCCGCGTTTAGCGGGCCCGCCAAGCGCCGTGCCATGGGCATGTTGTAGACGGCGCTGCCCGGCTCCAGCCGGTCGATGAACCAGAGCCGCTCCTGCGCAAAGGACGGCGGCAGCGCACCCGTACGCTCCACGGGCACCACCGGCGGCAGCACCGGCAGCTCCGCGCGGCGCATCTCCTCCACCCGCACCGCCAGCTCCGCCACCGTGGGGCCCTCGAAGAGCGCCCGCAGCGGCAGCTCCACGGCGAACACCTCGCGGATGCGCGACATCACCCGCGTGGCGAGGAGCGAATGCCCGCCCAGCTCGAAGAAGCTGTCCTCCACCCCCACCCGCTCCAGGCGCAGCACCTCGGCCCAGATCCCCGCCAGCACCTCCTCGCCCGGCGAGCGGGGCGCCACGTGCCGGTCCGCATCCGGCGCCAGCTCCGGCGCGGGGAGCGCCCCCACGTCCAGCTTTCCGTTCGGCGTCAGCGGCAGCTGCTCCAGCGCCACGAAAGCGGTGGGGACCATGTACTCGGGCAGGCTTTCCCGCAGGTGCGCGCGCAGCCCGGCCGCCTCCACGCCTCCGACGACGTACGCCACCAGCCGCTTCTCGCCGGGCGCGTCCTCGCGCACGATCACCCGCGCGGCGCGCACCTCCGCGTGCGCCGACAGCGCGGCTTCGATCTCCCCCGGCTCGATCCGGAAGCCGCGCACCTTCACCTGCTCGTCCACGCGCCCGATGAACTCGAGAACGGCACTCTCCCGCCACCGCACGCGGTCGCCCGTCCGATACAGCCGCGCCCCGGCCTCGGTGCCGAAGGGATCGGGGACGAACTTCTCCGCCGTCAGCCCCGGCTGGCCCAGGTAGCCGCGCGCCACCCCCACGCCCCCCACGTACAACTCGCCGGCAACCCCGACAGGCGCCGGCCGCCCGGCCGCGTCCACCACGTACACCAGCACGTTCTCCAGCGGGCGTCCGATCGTCGGCGCACGTCCGTCTGCTGCACAGTGGGCGGACGTCGCGCAGACCGTGGTTTCCGTCGGCCCGTAGGCGTTCACGAACGCGCGCCCGCGGCTCCACCGCTCCACCGTGGCCACGTCCACCGCCTCGCCCGCGCTCACCACCGTGCGCAGCTCCGGGAGGTCGTCCGGCGGAAGGATGGACAGCACCGACGGCGGCAGGGTAGCCACGGTGACGCGGCCGCGCCGCAGCGTCTCCAGCAGCCCCGGACCGGGGAGCAGCGCTTCGCGCGGCGCCATCACCAGCGTAGCCCCGGCCAGCAGCGCGTCGAAGAGCTCCGCCACCGCCGCGTCGAAGGAGAACGAGGCGAACTGCAGGACGCGGCTGCTGCCGTCGATGCCGAAGCGGCGGGCCTGCGCGTACGCCAGGTTGCCCACGCCCCGGTGCGGCACCAGCACTCCCTTGGGGCGCCCGGTGCTGCCGGAGGTGTAGATGACGTACGCCAAGCTGTCGGGGAGCACGCCCGCGGCCGGCGCCCGGGCGCTCTGGGCCTCGATGCGCTCGCGGTTGGCGTCCAGGCACACGACCTGAGCGGCGTGGGGCGCGAGCCCCGCAGGCAGCGGCAGGCGGGTGAGCAGGAGCGGGGCGCCCGAGTCAGCGAGCATGAAGGCCAGCCGCTCCGCGGGATAGTCAGGGTCCAGCGGAACGTACGCGCCGCCGGCCTTGAGCACGGCCAGGAGGGAGACGACCAGCTCCGGGCCGCGCTCCAGGCAGATCGCCACCCGCGTCTCGGGCCCGACGCCGCGTGCGGCCAGGTGGTGCGCCAGCTGGTTCGCCCGCGCGTT
>NZ_DATBNB010000747.1 GCF_036554565.1 Longimicrobium sp.
GCTGGAAACGAAGGAGCGCGGCATCAACGACATCGCGTTCACCCCGGCGGAATTCCACCGCCTGATCGAGCTGGTGGACGACGGGACGATCTCCAGCGGCGGCGGCAAGGCGGTGCTGGCGGAGATGGTGCGCGGCGGCGGCGCGCCCGACGACATCGTGGAACGCCGCGGCCTGCGCCAGGTGAGCGACCCGGGCGCCATCGGCCCCATCGTGGACGAGGTGATCAACGCCAATGCCAAGAAGGCCGACGAGTACCGCCAAGGCAAGACGGGCCTGTTGGGCTTCTTCGTGGGCCAGGTAATGCGCCAGAGCGGCGGCAGCGCGAATCCGGAGCTGGTCAGCCGCCTTGTGAAAGCGCGGCTGGAGGCCGACGCGCCGTGAGCGCTGGACGAATTGGCGTCGAATCCGTGCGGCGGGGGCCGAAGAGCGGGTGAACCCGCCGCTCGGAAAGCGGTAAGCCCCGGCCTCAACTACATACGAGGGGGCCGGAGAACAATCTCCAGCGGGCGTCCGACGAGATTGCTGAGCGCCGTAGCCCGTGCCATATGAGTGCCCGGCGTGGTGGGCAAGAGGCGATTCTGCCGGTACTCAGTTGTGGTATTCTCTGATGGTGATCAGCCCTGCTCTTGAGGCGATCACTCCGGAAAAAACTGGTTTTCGCTTAGGAGTTGAGTCATGTAGAATCGAGCGCCTGCCAAGGTACATTTTATGCGGATGAGCAGCCACGACGAAACCCACATCAGGAGGAAGCGCCATGTCGAGCAAGAAGGTGGAGTGGGACATCGGACCGGATGGTAAGGGTACGAAAACAACGACCCACGAGCGCGATGATGGCAGTAAATCCATAACTGTGCAGGCCGCGAGGGAGAATCTTCTGGGTTTTAGGTCAGCGACCAATATACTAAGTGAGGAAGAGCGGTCTGCGCCGAAATGACCACACGTCTAACACAGGCCAAGTGGCTTCGCCGTCGGTCGCGTAATCCAACCGTTCGGCGGCAATAACATCCCGGTGAGCCAACGGGTGCGCGAGCGGTGGGGCGGCTGGTTGGTCGCGCAAACGGGAACGGCCGGCGATCTGGAAGATGATCGCCGGCCGAGTCGATTTCACGAGCCGAACGCCACATATTTCGGTCTTGAACGCTCGATCTCAGGGCTTAACAATTTTCTACTTGGAACTCACCCCTGAGGGGCAGGCCGGACTAGTCTAACGTGCGGGCATCCCGGCGCCGACCCGCACTAAATCGCCAGAGAGACCGCGCATTTCGCGTAACCTGCTTGTGAGCTAACATGTCTCACGGGCGAAGTGCACAAACGACCAGGGGGACTTCTCGAGTAACTCACGTCTCCTTCGTCCCTCCTTAACGGCAGAGGCTCCCATCGCTGCGAAAGAGGTGACCGCAAGAGAGGCGCTCAATGCTGCCGGGAGCGCCGCGGCAAAGGAACCAACCAAGCCGCTGACTGTTGCCCACACTGCCGGGTCCTCTCCCACGGAGGAAAGCCAACTCCTGAGAGACCTTTGATCGAGTTCAGCAATCTCAGCGATTTCATCCCGCATTGTACCAACTGCATCCGAAAGTGCGTGGCTAAGGCTCGCCTCCGTTGGCGATTCGGACACCAGTTTCCTCGCTTCCTGCCGGCATCTTCTCCGCATTCTTTCCAACTCAATACCTTTCTCATCCATCAACATAGCAATGCTCTCGATGTGCGGTGGGTGTAACGAGGAGGGCACGTGCGACGCTATCAATTTCTCAAACAAGTAAAACGCCAACTCAGATGCGCGAATGTCTGTTGTATCAATTCCCTTACTCATGGCGTTTCCAAGACGCGCTAAAAGCTTCAAGGTCGGGGCATGGGTAGTAAGCATCTCCGCGATGTCGATTGCATACTCCGCCATCAGGATCTCCCGTTTCGGGCGCGACGACGGGCGCCGGCTTCGGCAAGCGCTCGTGTGCATGGTAGCGAGCACGTCAGATGCACGCTTGGGATAGCTCAGTCCACCGGCGCTCATCCGCGACGTCGGCGAGGATGAGCGCGGTAATCGCGTCCTGATCCGCTGTCGGCAGCAACTCGGCAGCGCGCGTCACCTCCAGCGAGCATCTCCGTCAGTGATGATCGGCGCTTAGCAGGGCACGGCTCCAGGTTCCACTTTGTCCAAATCTATGGGCGTGCGGGAAAGCCCTCAAGTGGCTCCGACCTCACCGGACGATGGTTGCGGGCTCTGTTCGCGACCGGAAACAACGCGGGGCAGACCGCCGTCTGTCGTTCAGCGGTTCGTGTTATGCGGAGATACCAATGTGCGATGTCTTTGCACCCCATAGCGTACAGGCACGTTTACATGGCCCGCCCTCGTGGATGGAAGCGCCCGCTGGCGCTGGTCGTCGCTGTCACAACTAGCGCCCTTTTCCTGCCTCACGCGAAGCGCGAGATCTTCGGTGACCGCTGCTCGGGCCACGGCTGGGGAAGGGCCTCGGTGCGGGTGACGGCCTCGGACGCGCGTACAGGCCAGCCCCTCTCGAAGGAACAACAATGGCGGAGCGCGCTCGTCGTGCGTGACGGCGACTACGTCGACAGTAGCACCGTGGCATACGGCGCCGCTTGGGAGAGAGCTGGAACCTACGACGTGGTCGTCCGCGCGCCGGGCTACCGCGAGTGGAGACGCGAGGGCGTGCGCGTCCCAGAGCGGCTGTGCGACTTCAAGCGCGCCCGGCTGAAGGCGAGACTCGTACCATTAGGCCCCTAGTACTCGCCACCGGTTGTGCAATGTTCCGGAAGTAGCTATCCTCACGAAAACAGACGATTCTCGCCTGTTCCCACCCGAGTGGCTTCCGGAGGCACACCATGCTCGAGTTGAAACGCTGGACAAGGGTCACCAGAACCGCCGCCTTCCTGGCTTTTGCAGCGCTCGCCGCGTGCCAGGATGATCTGGTGACGACCTCGATCGACGGTGCAGCCGCCACCCTGCAGTCCAGCGAAACCGGGCTGGCGCATGGCCGCGGCCGCGGCTTGGAAGAAGAAGGGCCGCTCGGCCGGTTCGCCGCGGATAACCCGGAGTTCGGCGGGTGGTTTCAGGACGGGGATGGAGACCTGAACGTATGGGTGGTCAACCCGCAGGCGAACGCCGGAAAGGTTCGCGCAGCCGTGGCCCAAGCTATGGCGCAGGAGCCGCGTGATGCCACTGAGAAGGCCTCGTATACTGTGAAGGTACTCTCCGCGGCGTATGGCTTCGTCCAGCTCAGCGACTGGCGCGACACCCTGAGCACCCGCTTCGAGGCGTACCCCGGCATGCGCTGGATCGACGTAGACGACGTGCGCAACCGTGTGTCGGTGGCCGTCGACTCGCGTCGCACCCGCGCACTGCTGCGCAGGGATGCCGTGCGCATGGGCATCCCGTCGGGCTCCCTGAACGTGATGATGAGCGAGCCGGGGGACAACTGCACGCCGGAGATGATCGTCTGCGAATCCGATCCGTGCACGATGGACCCGTACGCCGCCGGCTGCAGCGGCGACGATCCCTGCTCTGTGGATCCCTACGCGTCCGGGTGCCAAGACCCGTGCTCCATCGATCCGAACTCCCCTCAATGCACCGAAGATCCGTGCGTGGTAGATCCCAATGACCCGGCGTGCACCTCCTCCAGCGAACCTCCGGCCGAGCCCGTTTACTCCGACAATGTTCAACCGGAGGAGATTCCGGGAACGTTGAGCCAGCGATTCGCGCAGTTGCAGGGCGGGATTCAGATCGCGTACCAAGACGACGAGGCGTTGACATGCACGCTCGGCTTCGTGGCCAACAGCCCCACCCGTGGCGTGGTGGTAGTCACCAACGCCCACTGCAGCAACGACCTGGGCAGCACCGACGGCACGGTGTATGGTCAGCCGACGGCCGCCAACACCCCGTGGGGGAGCGACTGGTTCGGCCAGGAGGTGTACGATCCTCCGCTCAAATACGGATGGGGGTGCTTCCTGGGTTGCCGAAACAGCGACGCGAACTTCGTAAGCACATCGTTCAGCGGGTTCAGCCGGCCGTACGCGTTCGGCAAGGTGGCCCGGCCCCTTGGTCCCACGACGGCTATAAGCGATACCACCACGCGCCTGAACACGTCGTCACCGCAGTTGACCATCTCGCGTGAGGCGCGGCCCTCGATCAGCGGGAGCAGGATCCACAAGATCGGCCGGACCACCGGTTGGACCCGCGGCCGGCTGACGTATTACTGCCGGAAGGAACGCGGCTACTACTGCCAGGACGGCGCCAACTACGTTTTTCGGCACGGGGACAGCGGCTCCCCGGTCTTTCTCCTGTTGGCCAACGGCACGATCGGGCTCATCGGGGTGCACCACTCCAGGATGAGCAACTGGAACTTCAACGAAAGCATCTACAGCCCGCTCTCCCGTATGCGTAAGGACCTGGGCTCGTTCCAAACCTATCCGGGTGGACCCTGGACCTCGTAGCCACACTGGCGTCAGGAAACCGCGGGGCCGTGTCTCGAAAGGACAGGGCCCCGCGATCCGTCATTGGGGGACCGCGACTCCGAAGATCAGGAGGTACCCCGTGCACCCTCGACAATTACAGCATCGTCTCGATGCGCCACCTCTGACAGTCCGCGGTCCGTGTAGGTGCGGACGATGGCGTCAGCGCCGTTGGCGGTGGAGCAGCTGGCGAACTCCAGCGACTTGCTGCTGATCGTGGCGGTCTGCGTATTAGTGTACGGCGGGGCATCACCAACACCGAACGAGTTCATCTGCCTACACACAAGACAGATTCGCACCGGGTGGCGGGGCCGGAGCCGATCTTGCCTGCTTCGTCGTCCCTCAGTTGCCCCGAGGATACTCACCCCTACTCTTGAACGCGTGCCAGATGCGACCGATCTGCTTGCCGGTGTTCCTTTACGCCTTGGCTGCGTGCCAGAAGAGCGATCCGCCGCCCGTCGCGTCCGACAACGCCGCCACGGCGGCCGCCGCTTCGCGGCCTGCGTCGTCAGGCTCCGTCGCCTCGCTCCCGCGCTGGCAGCCCGGTGAGGACGTGCAGGAGGCGCTGGTGACGGGAACCCTGGTCGTGGAGAACGGCTGCCTGGTGGTGCGCACCGGCACGGACGAGCGGTATGCGGTGCTCTGGCCGCCGCACGTGGACCTTGCCCTGGAACCACGCGGCAGGGCCGTCCGCGACCGTCAGACCGGCGTCATGGCCAAGGTGGACGGGCCGGTGAGCCTGAGCGGCGGTGAATCCCCGGGCTCGTCGGGTGACGCCGGGCACCTGCGCGACGACCTGCCGGCGGGCTGTCCGGACAAGCTCTGGCTGGCCGCCGGGATACAGACGCCCTGAGGCACTGGCATCATCCGCCCAGCAGCAACGTGGCCGGCAATCCGATGAGATCGCCGGCCACGTTGTCATCACGACGTCAGCGGGTCTACGCAACTCGCCGGGTCGATGGATTTCGCAGCCACCCCGCGGTCGCGATGAGCAGCACGCCGACGATGGCGGTGACGATCGTGATGAACACGGGGGAGCCCGCGACGATCGGCTGGGCCAGGAAGCCGTCGCGCAGAAGCCCGTTGAAGAGCACGAACAGCAGCGTCCCCGTCAGCACCATCGGCAGCAGGAGGATCGCCGCGAAGGTGGCGGCGCGCCAGCGAATTCCGCGCGTCGCCCTCCATCCCGCCACGATTCCCGCCCCGCAGATCAGCGTGACGAGCGTCATCGTCAGCCAGTAGACCGTCGGGCTGATCGTCTGCCCGCCCGACAGGGCGCGCGCGACCACCAGCTCGTCGCCGCCCCGCATTCCCACCGTGATGATGCGGGCCAGCGGGTTGGCCGCGAAGATCAGCGCCAGCCCCATCCACCGCGCGTTCCAATCCGCCCGGCGCGTGAGGACGATGCCGATGGCGATCACCAGGTAGCTGAACAGCGGGCCCGCCGCGGTGGGTGCGGGCGTCGTGCAGCCGGCGGAGAGGCTCCACTCGTTGAAGTCGCGCGTCGCCCACTCGCCGCACATCAGCCGGCCCGTGACCGTGTGCGCCAGCTCGTGCGCCTCATGCACCGCCAGGATCAGGACGCAGAACGCGGCCAGCCAGCGCAGGCCCATGCGCGTCGTGTCCCTTGGCGTCGGAGTCGCGGTGCTCATCGGGCCCCCGTGATCGCGCACTGCAGCGCGGCGGCTTGCGCGGGAACGTGGTCGCGGCCCACGACGGCGAACACGCGTTCACCGCGCGCGGCGGCGGTGGCCAGTACCGTGTACATGTGCCGATTGCGGAACTCGCTGGAGGCGCGATTCACGTCGTTGGTGAAGATGCCGCCCGTCTCCGCGGACGATTTTAGCGGATCGAACCAGCGCGTCGGCGCCTGCCACCACGCCGCCGGCTCCGTCCAGTAGCGCCGGTACGCCGCGTCGAGAGCGTCGATCGTCCACGCCGCGCCGAACTGCTCGCCGAACATGGCGTTGGCCTGCTGCAGCATCCGCGCGACGCCCGCCTTCAGCTCCGCCTCGCCCAGCCCCTGCCGCTCGCGCAGGCGCGCCGTCTCGCGGAGGATGTAGAAGAGCTTCACCTGGTCCTGCGGAAAGCGCTCCAGCATCGCCGCCACCTCGGCCTGGGGCGGCGGCTCCAGGCGCTCCACGCGCGCGCCCGCCTGCTGCGCGAGGAAGCGGACGTAGCCGGACTCCCCGTATTGGCGGATGGTCTCGTCGCCCGTCTCGGCGATGGGACGCGCGGGACCCTCGTAGAACGCCACCGTTGGCCGGCGCTGCTCCCACAACTGGCGGATGGCGGCGAACTGCGGGTGTTCGGGATCGCGCGAGTGCGACGCACCGAAATAGCTGAGGTGGCCCGTCGCGGACGAGATCTCCAGCGGCGGAAGGTCGTCCGGTGCGGAGGCGCGGTCGGCGTAGGGCATCAGCCGCTCCGCGCAGGCGGCGATAGGATCGGCAGCGGCAGCTTGGCCCCACGCGGGAACGGCTGCGCCGAAAGCGGCGCACGAGGCCGCGACAAGGATTCGCATCGTAGTGGTCAGGTAAGGAGAATGAGCATTACCCGCGGCCGCGCATCGGCGGCCCGCTGCGACTACGATGGGGT
>NZ_DATBNB010000748.1 GCF_036554565.1 Longimicrobium sp.
TCCCGGCCTCTCCCCCATAAACCCCATGGGGGAGAGGAGAATTCGAGTGCGCTCCGGCAGGCCACACGCACCCGACTGGCTCCCTTCCCCCGCGCAGTTTGCGGGGGAAGGGCTGGGGATGGGGGGCGCCAGCCCGAGCACCGGACCCGCCTCGTCGCGCCGAAACCCGAAGTGTACCCCCTCTCCCACGCTGTTTGTGGGAGAGGGTGGACGAGCCTAAGCGAGGACGGGTGAGGGCCCCACGGCAGCCGAGGCCTCGGCTACGGTGACCGCTGCCGCGCCCAGGCTTGTACGTGCGCCAGGCTAGATCCTTCGGCCTGCCAGGTATGGCGTCAGGGCGAGTCCGGTGTGGCTTGGCCTCAGGATGACAGGCTGCCGGAGCCGCCCGGGACCGGCCCCCACATCACGTGGCGGACCCGGAAGGCCAGCATCACCGCCACCACCGCCAGCGACACCACCAGCCCCGCCCAGATCCCCCGCGGTCCCATGCTCGTGTGGAACCCCAGCAGGTACGCCACCGGCGCCCCGATCACCCAGTACCCCAGGATGGTGATCCAAAGCGGCACCCGCGTGTCCGACGCGCCGCGCAGGGCGCAGAGGCCGGCCACCTGCGCGCCGTCGAACACCTGGAAGAGCGCCGCCATCGTCAGCAGCCCCACGCCGATGCTCACGATCTCCGGATCGGTCGTGAACAGCCCCAGCAGCAAGCGCGGCGCGCCCAGGAACAGCAGCACGCACACCATCATGAAGGCCGTGACCACGGCGTAGGTCGTCAACGTGCTGCGCTGCACGCCCCGGCGGCTGCCCGCGCCCACGTGCTGGCCCACCCGGATGGAGCCCGCCAGGCTGGTGCCCATGGCGACCATGAAGGTGGCCGACGCGATGTTGATGGTCACCTGGTGCGCCGCCTGGGCCGTGGGGCTCAGCCACCCCATCATCACCACCGCGAATGCGAAGACGCCCACCTCGGCCGTCAGCTGCCCGCCGATCGGCAGGCCGATGCCCGTCATCCGCCGCAGCTGGGCGGCCTCCGGCGCCAGGCGGACGCCGGAGAACGGGGCCAGGTCGCGGCGGCGCATCACGTACCCCGCCATCGCCACGAACATCGCCCAGCGCACGATGGTCGTCGCCCACCCCGAGCCCACCAGCCCGTACGCCGGAATCCGGACGTCGCCGAACAAGGGAATGGAAAGTTGGACGCCGTACACCAGCACCAGGTTGCCCGCCACGTTCAGCGCCACGCCCAGAAAGGTCATGGTCATCGCCGGCCGCGTGAAGCCCATGCCGTCCAGGTACTGGCGAAAGGCCATGAACAGCAGCATGGGCGGCACCCCCCAGGCGAGCGCGGCCAGGTAGCCGCCGGCCATCCGCGCCACTTCCGGCGGCTGGTCCAGCGCCCGCGCGACCGGCTGGCCGAAGAGGCAGAAGAGCGTCATGGGCAGCGACAGCAGCGCGGCCAGCCACAGCCCCTGCACCAGCAGGCGGCGGCACTCCGCCCGGTCGCCGGCCCCGTAGGCCTGGCTGACCAGGGGCGACATGCCCATCAGCGTGCCCGTGCACATGATCATGACGGCCATGAACAGCGCGTTGCCCAGCCCCGCCGCCGCCAGGGGCCCCGCGCCCAGCGGCCCCACCATGATGGTGTCGGTGGTGTTCATGGCGATAGCGCCCAGCTGGCTCACGATGATCGGCCCCGCGATGCGCAGCAGGGCCCGGAGTTCGTGCAGGTACAGCAGCGTGCGGCGGCGTCCGCCCGGGCGCGGAGCCCTGCGCGGCGCGACGGGGGCGGGCGCAACCCCCACGGGCATCGTCATCTACGCATGGAAACGGAAGGAAACATAAGATAGTGGACAGGGCGGCCGGGGGGAACCTCCCGGGCCGCAAAAAAAGGGCGGGGCCCCGCGCCGGGGCCCCGCCGTGTTGCCGCCGGCCGTGGCCGCCCTCAGTTGCGCTCCTGCGCGCGGATGGGCGCCGGGGCCGACAGCAGCTTGCCGTCCGCCGCAGACAGGAGGGCCTCGGCAAAGTCCTGGCGCTCCTCGATCTGGTCCAGCCGCCCGTCGATGCTGGAAAGCACCTCGCGGATGCGGGTGAGCTCGGCCTCGGGAGTGCCCTTGAGCGTGGCCGCCGTCTTGGCGTCCAGGAACGTGCCCAGCCGCAGGGCGATGGGCCGAAGGATGAGCACGGCGCCGGTGGTGAGCGCTACCGTGCACATCACGATCACCTGCGCGAGTTCTGACGACATGGGTGGTACTCCGGGAACGAGGCTTTTCCGGGCCTACGGATGAACGGGGCCGCGTGTTTCGCGGGGCGCCGGGCGGCGGCGGGCCGCCACGAGCCGGGGCGCCAGCCGCGCCAGCATCAGCGCGGCGAACACGGCGGCGAAGATCAGCGGGTCGCGCAGGTCCTTCTTTACCAGCCACAGGAAGTGCAGCACGCCGAGCCCCGCAGCAAGATACACCAGTCGGTGGAGTTTCTGCCACCTCTTTCCCAGCCGGCGGATGGACGCCTTCGTCGACGTGAGCGCCAGGGGCACCAGCAGCAGGAACGCCGCGAAGCCCACCGTCACGTACGGGTGCTTCACCACGTCCTCGACGATGAAGCCGAGGGAGAAGCCCTGGTCCACCAGGTAGATGGCGAGGTGAAGGCAGACGTACAGGAAGGCGCACAATCCCAGCGTCCGCCGCGCCGGGGCCAGCCAGTTCCACCCCGTCCAGCGGCGGACGGGGGAGATGGCCAGCGTCAGCATCAGCATCAGCAGGGTCGCGAAGCCGGTGCGGTGGGTGACCTCTTCGATGGGCTCGGCGCCCAGGCCGCCCGTGAACCCCGCGGCCACGATCAGCGCCAGCGGCACCAGCCCGCCCGCCCACGCCGCCGGGCGAATCCAGCGCGCGGCGCGCAGCTGCCAGGGCGCGGGATGGGCCACGGCTAGAAGTTGCGCCGCAGGTCCATCCCGCGGTACAGGCTGGCGACCTCGGGGTAGCCGTTGAAGGGGAGCGTGGCCCGCTTGCGCCACTCGCCGATCCGCCGCTCGCGGGCCTGCGTCCACCGGGGATGGTCCACCGCCGGGTTCACGTTGGCGTAGAACCCGTACTCGGTGGGCGCCGAGCGGGCCCAGCTGGTGGCGGGCATCCGCTCGGTGAAGCGGATGCGTACGATGGACTTGATGGACTTGAAGCCGTACTTCCACGGCACCACCAGCCGCAGCGGCGCGCCGTTCTGCGCCGGCAGGTCGCGGCCGTACAGCCCCGTCGCCAGCAGCGTCAGGGGATGCATGGCCTCGTCCAGCCGCAGCCCCTCCACGTACGGCCAGTCCAGCACGCTCCGCCGCTGCCCGGGCATCTGCGCCGGGTCCAGCAGGGTGGTGAACTCCACGAAGCGCGCGCCGGGGCGGGGCCGGGCGCGGGCGATCACGTCCCGCAGCGGAATGCCGCGCCAGGGGATGACCATCGACCACGCCTCCACGCAGCGCAGCCGGTAGGTGCGGTCTACCTTCTGGTGCGGGCGAACCAGGTCGTCGAAGGCGTAGCGCCCGGGCCGGTCGCACAGGCCGCCGATCTCCACCGTCCACGGGCGGGTGCGCAGCGTGCGCGGGGCCAGGCGCGCCGGGTCGCTCTTGTCGGTGCCGAACTCGTAGAAGTTGTTGTACGAGGTGATGTCTTCGAACGAGTTGGGCTCGTCGCGCTGCGCCGCCTCCGCGTCGCTCATGGTGCACGCGGCCAGCGACGTGGGAAGCGCGCTCGCGGCCAGCGCCCCCGCCGCCGCGCCGAAGAACTGGCGGCGGTTCAGGTACGTCGCTTCCGGAGTGATCTCGGACGACGGGATCTCGGGCTTTCGGATGAGCATGCTACACCTTCTTCTCTCGACGGAGGGGCCGGGTGCGTCCGGCCCACGCACCTGTAACTCCAAGGTACGTGCAAGGTTCCCCCGCGCAAGACGCCGGCCGGGGTCCCTGGTGACATAGAGAGATACGTCGCCGGGGTCCCGGCCGGATTCGTCCTCAGCGATGCGAGTGCACCTCGCCGCCTGCCCGGTGCTCGCCGCGCTGGAACGCCAGGAAGGCGTGGATGGCCCGCAGCGCCTCCGCGTCCGCCGTGATGATGCGCACCTGGCCACCGCGCGGCAGGTCGCGGTAGGTGTAGCGGATGGATGCGCGGCGCGCGGCCATCACCTCCGTGCCCGGCACGGTACCGGCGTGCACGAAGCCCGGCGTGCGGAAGTCGCCTTCGCTGAACGCCTGCGCGATGGACGCGAGGTGCGCGCGGATGGTCGCCACGCCCTCAGGGTCGTCGGATTCGCGCTGGAGCTCGATGCGCCCGCCATCGACGAGGGAGTCGAAGCGGTGCGTGGACGTGTACTGGTCCACGCCCATCGCCTGCGCGCCGCGGTCCTGCAGCGCGGCGAATCCGCTCTCCGCCGTCTGCGCGGGCGGATGATGGGCGGCGTGGTTCTGCGGCGTGTGCTGGGCACAGGCGGCCATCGGAGCGGCGAGGGCGGCGGCGAGAGCGAGGTGGATGATGCGCATCGTGAGATCTCCCGTACGGATGATGTCGGTTCACGGCGGCCCGATGGCCGCTCACTCACGCTAACGGCGGCGGCGCCCGCGCGAAGGAACCTGGGTCACACCCGATGATCGATCCCGATGACCTCCTCGCCATCCCCCTCCTCGCCGGGCTGAACGATGCAGCCCGGCGCGACCTGGCGGCGCGCTCCGCCACGCGCACCTTCGCGCCGGGCGAGGTGCTGTGGAGCGCGGGCGCGGAGCCCCGCGGCTTCTTCGTGGTGCTGGAGGGCGAGGTGCGCGTCGTCCGCTCCGTGGGCGGGCGGCAGCACGTAATCCACGTGGAGGGACCCGGTGGCACACTGGGCGACGTGGCGCTGTTCGCGGGCGAGCGCTATCCCGCGACGGCCATCGCGTCCCGGCGCACCACCTGCGTGGCGGTAACGCGCGACGGGCTGCTGGCCGCCATCCGCCAGGACCCGGAGCTGGCCTTGGCGTTGCTGGGGCGGCTCGCGGGCCGCGTGCGGCAGCTGATCGGGCGGCTGGACGGCGCCACGTCGCGGAGCGTGAGGGCGCGCCTGGCGGGCTATCTGCTCGACCGGCGCGAGCGCGTCGGCCGCGACACCTTTCCGCTGGGCAGAACGCAGGCTCAGGTGGCGGAGGAGCTGGGGACGGTGCGAGAGGTGGTGGTCCGCACCCTCCGCTCCCTGCGCGACCAGGGCGTGATCCGCGCCGAACCGCGCGGCGCGCTCACCGTGCTGGACGCGGCGCGGCTCGCGGAACTGGCGAACACCTGAGCAGGCGGACATGGCGGGTGATGGAAGCGCGCGGCTGTTCGTCGCCGTGCCGATGACGGACGAGGCGCGCCGCGCGGTGCAGGCCCACCTGCGGACGGCGGCGCCCGAGGGGTTGCCGGGGCGGGCGGTGGCAGCGGACAACTGGCACCTGACGCTGCGCTTCCTGGGTGCCAGCACGCCGGCGCAACGGCGAGGAATGGCGGATGCGCTCGCCGCGGCGGAACTGGGCTCGGCGTTCGCCATCCGCTTCGGCGGATTGGGCGCGTTCCCGCGGCCCCGGAGCGCGCGAGTGGTGTGGATGGGCATCACGGAGGGCGTGGTGCGGCTGCAGGAGCTGGCGCACATCGCGGAGCAGGCGGCGCGCACCCACGGGTACGCGGCGGAGGAGAAGCCGTATCGCCCGCACCTGACACTCAGCCGCATCCAGCCCAACCGCGACGTGAGCCGCTTGGTGGAGTCCGTTCCCGCGCTGGAGCTGGAGATGCCGGTGCGCGAGATCGTCATCTACCAGAGTCACCTGGGTGGCGGCCCCGCGCGCTACGAAGCAGTGGAACGCTTCCCGCTCGTGAACTGATGGATGTAAAGCGAAATCGCTTTCAATTCAGGATGTAAAGCGGATTCGCTTGACAAGCGCCAAGGCAAGTCCTAAAGCTTAACAGGTCCGGACTTCCCGCCCCCCGGCCTGAGTCACGATGAACTTTCGACCCGACCAACAAGCTCCTGGCAACCACTGCGTCGCGCTCATCAGCGACGTGGTGGATTCGCGCGGGCACGCGGACCGTTCCGCGCTCCAGGAGCAATTGACCGCCCTCGTCGCGGCGCTGAACGAGCAACACGAACCAGCGCTTCTCGCCCGGTTCACCATTAGCCGCGGAGACGAGATCCAGGCGCTGCTCAAGCGAGCCGAGCCGATTCCCGACATCGTGTGGTTTGCGGGTGACTTCCTGGGACCCACGACGATGCGCTTCGGATTCGGGTTGGGACCCCTCGACACCCCGCTGCGCACACTCCCGACCGAAACGGACGGCCCGGCCTGGTGGTTCGCCCGCGACGCACTGAAAACCGCAGCAGAGAGCAACCGGACCGGAGGGATGTTCGCGGGCTTCGGCGACGACGATGTCGTGCTCACGGCAATGTCTACGCTGCTGGACCACATACGCGGCAGATTCACCACCCGGCAGCGCCAGGTCGCGCGGCTGCTCCGGGAAGGACACGGGGCCGTCCACATCGGCAACATCCTTGGAATTACGCGGCAAGCCGTTTACCATCATGCGCGGGGAGCCGGCTGGGCACCCTATTCCGAAGGTGAGGCTGCTTGGAGGGCGATTCTTCGGAAGTACGATTGGTCTTGCGATTGGGAGATGGCCGATGGTGCCGCCCGGAGACGTAGATGAACGGTTGCTTGCTCCCGTACTGCTGTGGACCCAGGTCGCCTGTGTTTGGATGCTGGCGAACTACGCACTTCAGGATCCCTCGGACCATCGGGAGGTCGAAGAGAAGAAGCATCTGCGAGAGATGCGGAAATGGAAGCAGCACTTGGGCATACGTGCCGCGCTGCTGACAGGTGCGGCCGCGGCGCTCCCAGGCTTCGGCACGACACAACTCGTCCCGCGGGTGCTGATCGCGGCTCTCATGCTGTTCGGAATGTTCATCATGGCGCTTGGCCGCGTGCGGGTAGTGGAGCGGCGTGCACCCGCCCGATCTCCGTTCCGTGATCCGGTGGACCTGCGCGCCCGGCGAGGAATCTGGCTGGCGGAGTGGGAACTGGGCACGCATTTCGTTGTTCTGCTGGCCGTGGCGCTCGTAATCGGGGCCTTCGGGGTGACCGTCGAGCCGCTACTGGTTCTGCCTGTCCGAACGGGCCGGCTCATCTGCTTCGCCGGGATTTGTGCTCTGGTGGTGTTCCTGGCCCGGGGCGGGGCTCACGTCGTCCGCGGCTTCATGAACAAGGTCGGGACGCTGCCGACGATGACCAGGCAGCCCGAAGGCGGTGTGGACTGGGTGGAATACAATCGCGGCCGAATGATCGGGGTGCTGGAGCGGATGCTCCTCGCGTTGTTCATGGCCGTGCAGGCGTATCAGGCGATCGGCCTGCTCATCGCCGCGAAGGGGCTGATCCGGTCGAAGGAGCTGGAGGACCGCGGCTTCGCGGAATACTTCCTTGTCGGGACCCTGGCGAGCACCCTGCTCGCGATCGGCGCGGGCGTTCTTATCCAGCTTCTCCTTCACTCATTCTGGTAAGGCACGGTCCATGGAGATGCAGTGGAACGCTTCCCGCTGAGCGGAGCGGACGACATCGAATCCGATTCCCTTTTCCCGCGGGGTTTGGTCATGCAGCTGGAGAACAAGGTCGCGCTGATTACGGGCGGCGGCGAAGGCATCGGCAAGGCGACGGCGCTGCTGTTCGCCAAGGAGGGCGCCAAGGTGGCCGTCCTGGGACGCCACCGCGAGAATCTGGACCCCGTCGTGGCCGAGATCACCCGCGCCGGCGGCGAGGCCATCCCCGTCTGCGCCGACATCTCCAAGCCGGACGAGATGCAGGCCGCCATCGCCGAGGTCGTCGACCGCTGGGGCCAGCTGGACGTCGTCTTCGCCAACGCGGGCGTCAACGGCGTGTGGGCACCCATCGAGGAGCTGGAGCCCGAGGAGTGGGACAACACGTTGTCCATCAACCTCAAGGGCACCTTTCTGACGGTGAAGTACGCCGCGCCGCACCTGAAGAAGAAGGGCGGTTCGGTGATCGTGAACGCGTCCATCAACGGCACGCGCATCTTCAGCAACACGGGCGCGACGGCGTACTCGTCGTCCAAGGCGGGACAGGTGGCGTTCACCAAGATGGTCGCGCTGGAACTGGCGCCCTTCAAGGTGCGCGTGAACGTAATCTGCCCGGGCGCCATCGAAAGCAGCATCGACGACAACACCGAGCGCCGCAACCTGGACGAGGTGCAGATTCCGGTGGAGTTTCCGGAGGGCAACCAGCCGCTGGAGCGCGCGCCCGGCAAGGCCGAGCAGGTGGCGCAGCTGGTGCTGTTCCTGGCGTCCGACCTGTCCGACCACATCACCGGCACGGAAATCTGGATCGACGGCGCCGAGTCGCTGATCAAGGGATGATGAACGAATGAGCACTCATCAACGTGAGGGGAAGCCGTGAAGATCATCCTCCTTTCCGATGATCGCATCCGCCTGGAGGGCGGCGGCGGGCCCATGTCCATCGAGGCGGAAAGCGCGGCGATGCAGTACTCGCCCTTCCACATGCTGGCCAGCAGCCTGGCGACGTGCACCTACTCGGTCGTGGCGTCGTGGGGAACCAACGCCAAGCTGAACGTGGATGACCTGGCGATAGAGGTCGGGTGGAGCTTTGCCGAGGAACCGCACCGCGTGGGTGAGATGAGCGTGGTGCTCGACTGGCCCTCGCTGCCGCCGGAGCGCCGGAACGTGGCGACGCGAGCCGCCGGGTTGTGCACCGTGAAGAAGACGCTGGAGATGCCGCCAAAGCTGTCGACGGAGGTCAAGGCATGAACACGATTCCCGTGGTGCACTTTCGCTTCGGCGACGTGCAGGCCATGGCGGCCGCCACAGGGCGGCCCTACACGGTGGTGTACGACGGCCAGTGCAAGGTGTGCGGCCGCCTGGTGAAGGTGCTGACGAAGTGGGACACGGGGGATGAGCTGGAGCTGATCCCGTTCCAGAACACCACGGTGCTCAGCCGCTTTCCCTGGATTCCCGCGGCGGCCTACGCCGAAGCGCTGCAGCTGATCGGCCCCGGCGGAAAGACGTGGCAGGGCGGCGAGGCCATCGAACAGCTGCTGAAGATCCTGCCGTACGGCTTGACGTTCGGCTGGGCGTTCAAGGTGCCGGGCTTTGGCAACCTGTTCGGCCGGTTCTATCGCTGGTTCGCCCGCAACCGCTACAAGTTCGGCTGCGGCGAGCACTGCCAGATGCGTCCGCAGAAGCTGGACTTTGGTGATGTTGAGTAGCGTGCGGTGGGGCGAAAGCCGGCCTGAGGAGGGCCGGCTTTCGTGCGTTTGGGACTGTCGCAGGCTGGTTCCGCTCCCCGATGGCGGGACTACGCTCCGGGCCTCGGGTCCGCTGGGGCGACTGTAGTCGCGGCAACAACGGCCCGAAGTCCGCCTTCGCGGACTGCACGCGTGGTCGGTCGCGTCAGGCCATCCGAAGCGCGGTTCAGGTCTCCCCCTCCCCTGCGCAGCGGGGGACGGGGGCCGGGGGGAG
>NZ_DATBNB010000749.1 GCF_036554565.1 Longimicrobium sp.
GTTCGCGGACGACCACGCCACGCACGGGCTGGCCCAGTACACCAGCGCGCAGCTGGATTCGCTGGTGGCCGCCGCCGACGCGGCGGGCCTCCAGGTGATCCTCCACGCCATCGGCGACGCGGCCAACCGGCAGGCGCTGGACGCGTTCGAGCGCGCGGCCCGCACCAACGGCCCGCGCCCGCGCCGCCACCGCATCGAGCACGCCCAGGTGCTGGACCAGGCCGACATCGCCCGCTTCCGGCAGCTGGGCGTGATCGCCTCCATGCAGCCCACGCACGCCACCAGCGACATGCGCTGGGTGGACACGCGCATCGGGCGCGAGCGAGCGACGGAGGGCGCCTACGTGTGGCGTTCGCTGCTGAACGCCGGCGCCACCGTCATCTTCGGCACCGACTTCCCGGTCGAGCCCATGCCGCCGGTGGAGGGCATCTACTCCGCCGTCACCCGCCAGAGCCGCGAAGAGCCCGGCACTCCGCCGGGCGGCTGGATGCCCGAGCAGCGGCTGACCCGGCAGGAAGCCATCCGCCTGTACACCGCCACCCCGGCGTACGGCGAGTGGCAGGAGGCGCGCAAAGGCACCTTGCTCGCCGGCATGCTGGCCGACCTGGTGGTCTGGGACCGCGACCTGCTGACCGTTCCGGAGGGCGAAATCCTGCAGGCCGCGCCGGTGCTGACGGTGGTAGGCGGCCGCGTCGTGTACCGCCGCTGAACGTGGAAGAGCGGCGGGCGGGGGGCGCTGCGCACAGCGAGGCCGGGCGCGAGTTCGCGCCGACGCAGGGCGCCACGACGGACCGCGGCGAGCTGGCGCTGGTCCTCACCGGCGGTGGGGCGCGCGGCGCGTACCAGGTGGGGCTGCTGAACTACCTGGCCAAGGCGCACCCCGACATCAAGGTGCCCATCTGGACCGGGGTGTCGGCCGGGGCCATCAACATGGCGCTGATGGCGCAGCACCACGGCACCTTCGCGCAGGCGGCGCACGAGTTGGCCTGCCTGTGGAGCGAGCTGCTCCCGGAACGCATCTTTCGCGTGGACGCCCGCTCCCTGGCCGCCAACTTCGGGCGCTGGGGGCTGCGGCTGGCGGGCGGCCCGGAGGGGCGGGTGCGCGGGATGGTCGACACGGGGCCGCTGCGGGCGTTCCTGGAAGAAGCGCTCGCCCCGGTCAACGGCGAGCTGACGGGCCTGGACTACAACCTTCACCGCGGCACCCTGCGCGCCGCCGCCATCAGCACCACCGACTACACCACGGGGACGTCCGTCGTCTGGGTGCAGGGGCGCGACATCGAGACGTGGGAGCGTCCGGGGCGCACCAGCCGCCACTGCCGGTTCACCATCGACCACGTGATGGCGTCCGCCGCGCTGCCGCTGTTCTTTCCCGCGGTGCAGATCGGCCCCCACTGGTACGGGGACGGCGGCATCAAGATGACGGCGCCGCTCTCCCCCGCCCTGCACCTGGGCGCCAGCCGCATCCTGGCCGTCTCTACCCGCTACGACCGCACCCGCGCCGAGGCCGCGGCGCCGGACGTGGCCGGGTATCCGCCGCCCGCCCAGATCATCGGGATGATGCTGGACTCGGTGTTCCTGGAGATGGTGGACCAGGACGTGGCGCGGATGGAGCGCATCAACACGGTGGTGGAGCACGTGCCGCCGGAGCACCGAAAGGGGATGCGCCCGGTGAAGCTGATGGTGATGAGGCCGTCGCGAGACCTGGCGCGGCTATCCGCCGAGTACGAGCCCAAGCTTCCGCGCACCTTCCGCATGCTGACGCGCGGGCTGGGCACCCGGCAGACGTCCAGCCCCGACGTGCTGAGCATGCTCATGTTCCAGCACGACTACGCCAAGCGCCTGATGGCCCTGGGCGAAGAAGACGCCGAGCGCCGCGGTGCCGAGCTGGCGGCCTTCCTCGGCGACGAGTGAAGGTCCGGGTACATCCTCTGCACCATTATCGTCGTTGCGGAGTAACATGACCGTGACCCGTTCAAGGAGCGCAGAATGAGCACAGTCTCGCTGGATGAGGCGCTGATCCGCTTCGCCGAGTTGATGACGGAAGCGGCGGACGGTGAGGACGTGGTGATTGCGGCCCAGGATGGCACTGCAGTGCGGCTGGTACCAGTGCAAACCAAAGGCATCCCGCGGTTCGGGAGCGCGAAGGGGATGTTCACCATGGCCGACGATTTCGACGCACCACTCGAGGACTTCGAACCGTACGAGCGGTGAAGCTGCTGATCGATACGCACGCGGCGCTCTGGTTCCTCGGCGGCGATCCGCGGCTTTCGATTGCCGCTCGATCCGCTATTGAGGATTTCGGCAACGAACGGCTATTCAGCATCGCATGCGCTTGGGAGATCGCGATCAAGGTCAGCTTGGGCAAACTCGACCTGCACGTTTCGTTCGACTCATTGGTCCCGGGGCAACTGGAGCAGAATGGCATTTCGCTTCTGCCGATTTCTCCAGCACACCTGCGACAGGTCGTCAGGCTGCCGTTCCACCACCGCGATCCCTTCGACCGTCTTGTCATCGCCCAGGCGGTTTCCGAACAGGCGGCGCTCATCAGCGCAGATACCAAGCTCGACGAGTACGGAATTCACCGCATCTGGTGACTATCTCCCACAAATGAGTCATTCGACCCACGACCTCGTGCGGGGTTGAGCGCATCTTATCAGGCGTAGACCGCGAGGGGTGGATGGACCACCTCCGCAGCTGAAACCACCGCCTGGAGCAAAAGACGATGCGTGCCCGTGAACTGTTCTCGCTCGCTGCCTGCCTGACGATCTTCGTGGGCGGCCACATGGTATCGGCGCAGGCGCTTCGCGCTCACGAGAGCGAGGCAGACGCGAAGAGCACGGCCGAGCAGGTCGACTCGCGCTCCAACACCGGTCCGCGCGGGCTCACTCCGGGCCAATGAAGCGCCGTCTCCACCTCCCCACGTAAGAACCGCCGCGTCGAAGCCCGACACGGCGGTTCTTTGCATCCAGAACGGCGGGTGGTTCAACGAGCTCGAGGCTCGGGAACGGGAAAGCCTTCCTCGCGAAGACCGTCGATGTGGAACTCGCTGGCATCGCGCATGTTCGCCTCTGCCTTTTCGCGCGTTGCTCCGGTGCTGGCGCAGCCCGGTAGATCCGGCGAGTAGGCCGAGTACCCCGTGGACCTGCGCTCCAGGACGATCCTGTAGTTGCTCATGGCTCACGCCTCCCGTTGAGGATGATGCGGGGAGCTTAGTGCCGGGCCGAGTAGCGCGCCAGCATCCACACGGCGGCACGCTGCATCACCACCAGGCCCGCGGTGATGGCCACGGCGATGGCGAAGAGCGCGATGTTGCTCTCGTCGCCCGCGCGCAGCGAAAAGCTCAGCGCGGTGGAAACGGCTGGCGGATGGACCGCGTCGGACAGGATCATCAGCAGGATGGTGGCGACCATCGAAAGCGCGGCGCCGGTGTACCCGGGGCCCAGCACCATGAAAGCCATCAGCCCCAGCACGGCCGCGCCCAGCTGCGAGATCACCAGCGTCCGCACGCGGTTGGTCCCGTGCTCCGGGTCCATGTAGATCAGGAACGCGCTGGACGCCAGCGACGCGAACAGCAGGCGCTGCTCGCTGAGCGTCTCCACCAGGAACAGCACCAGCAGCACCGTCGCGGTCGGCAGGGCGGCCAGCATCAGCTCGCCTTTCAGGTGCAGCCGCTGGCGGATGGTGCGCGTGATCCGCTCGCCCGGCCGCAGGCTCTCCTGTTCCATCAGCGCGCGCCTTCCACCGCCTTCGCCCCCGCGGAGTCGCGCCGCGCCGGCCTCCGGGTGGGCACGGGCGACTCCCGCCCGCGGGCGATGGCGATGACGTTGTCCTCCAGCTCGCGGTCGATCAGCTTGTGCAGCGGATCGATCCCTGCGCGCCGCGGCCACTCGTCCGTGACGATCCGGAAGGTGCGCGGGGCACCGGTGAACCGGAACTTCTTCAGGTAGATCGGCTCGTCCTCGTCCGCGCCGAAGACGCCCACCTCGATCCAGTCGTCGATCTCCACGTCCTCTTCCTCACCCAGCCCGCCGGCCTGCATTTTCCGCGCGGAGACGGTGAAGTCCACCTGGTAGCGGCCGTCCCGCAGCTGCGTGCCCTCTGCCCGCGACGCGGACAGGTCCCACAGCGTCACCGTTTCGAACAGGTCTTCCACCAGCCCGTCCAGCGAATCGGGCGTGGCGGCGTGCAGGTGGCGCAGCAGGTCGCGGGAGGTGGGGTACGGCCCGGACGGACGGTAGCGCGACTCGGCCAGAAAGGCGCGCAGCGCGCCGTTCACCGCCTGCTCGCCCACGTAGTCACGCAGGGCGTACATGGCCAGTGCGCCCTTGTTGTAGTGGGTGTACTGCTGGTACTCCACCAGCGCCACCGGCATCTCCGCCCGCCGCTCCATGCCGCGGCCCTTC
>NZ_DATBNB010000750.1 GCF_036554565.1 Longimicrobium sp.
GCCGTGCACGAGCTTCAGCGCGGGGCCGGCACCACGTACGATCCCACGGTGGTCAGCATCCTTCGGCGGGTGCTGGCGCGGCGCGAGCTGTACGGGATCGGCTATGGCGTGGGCGGACGGGTAATGGTGGCGCATCCGCGCGAGCTTCGGTCGATGGACCTGGCGGGCCGGCTGCACGCCTCCGGCTTCGAGGCCGAGACGCCGGCCGCCGGCACGCTCCGGCAGCGGCTGCACGGCGACCTGCCCTTGGCGCTGATCGTGGGCGCCGAGCTCGCCGCCGCCGAAGCCGAGACCCTGCGCGAGCTTCGCGCGATCCCGGCCGCGGCGTGGATGCCCATCGTGGTCGTGGACGCAGACGACGCCGGGGTTCGCCCGTCGCTGCTGGAGGCGGGCGCGGACCTTTGCTTCGCCTCGTCGGCCACGTTCACGGAGGTAGGCGCCGCGCTCAACGCGCTCCTCCGCCGCCTCTCCACGCTGGCAGGCGGCACCGCGGAGTAAGTCGCGGTTCGTCGCCCCGCAGAAGCCCCTCCCCGCATCGCCGCGGAGAGGGGCTTTCGCCGTCCGCGCTGTCATCCCGATGGAGCGGCCACACCGTACCCTCAGCGTGGCCTAAACACCGCAGCGACTGAGGGATCCGCCACACAGTGACCGTAGAGCAACAGGGCCGCGGACAGGCTCGTACCTATCTGCGTGAATCCGCCGCTGGACTCGCCGTAAGCCCGGGCTTCAGCCGCACGCGTGTTAGGACCCCCGCGCATGCCAGCCGAAACGCAGTCGAATTCTCCCTTTCCCCTGCGCAGCGGGGGAGAGGGCCGGGGAGAGGGGGCTGCCGAGGCATGCGCCGGCAGCCAGTAGAGCCTCGGTCGAAGTGCTCCTCTCTCCCGCGCAGTTTCGGGGGAGGCCGGGAGAGGGGGCTGCCGAGGCATGCACCGACGTCCAATCGAACCCCAATCGAAGTTCTCCCCTCTCCCGGCGCAGTTTGCCGGGGGAGGGGCGGGGGAGGGGCGAGCCCGGCGGATGTGTCTCGAGTTTGGGTGCCTCGCTGTCGCGCCCCCGGGACGCGCCGGTTGGGGCCTCGATGTGGGGAGAGAGCGATGCGCTTCGGATGGTGTGTGGCGGATCCCTCAGTCGCTGCCAGGTATGGGGTAGCGGCTGGGGTCTCGGGGCCGCTCCTTCGGGATGACACAGGGGCGCCGGATGCGGGTGGTCGGCATCCTATGTAGCAGTGGCGTCACGGGTTACGCGGCGCTTGCAAAAGTCGCGGGCTTCCGCAAAATGCCACGCGGTTTGCAATCGGACCACGCCTGTCATTCCAATCTAAAACGCTCATCTGCAAGCACTTAGCTGCATCACCCGGGTGCGGAACGCGACGTGCCAGAGTGGTGCGCGGGCGCGGCTCCTCCGCGCTCGATGTTCCCGCCCGGAAAATCTCCCCGGGCACCGATCGATAATGGCAAACCCGTCGAAAGGCGGGGACGCAAAGCTACGAGGCTACCGCGGGATCGCTCCCGCCACGCCAGTCGGGCCGCCGAAGCAAGGTGCCATCCATGCGCAAGCTCTCGTCTCGTGTCTCGTCGTTCGCGTCCGTCGTTCTCGCCGGATCGCTCGTGCTCATCAGCGCGGCCTGCGACGGCGCGGGCTCCGTTACCGGCCCCGAGGACCCCACGAAGCCGGAGGCGCCGGTGACCCCCACCAGCGGCCCGTTCTTTCACGGCGCCTTCCTGGGCGAAGCCGACAGCAAGCCCGAGCGCATCGGCGCGGCCATCCGCCAGTACGGCGACATGGTGGGCAAGGCGCCGGCGCTGGTGAAGACCTACCACCCGGTGTCGTGCGACTTTTCCGCCACCGGCTGGTGCGGCAAGGTGCTGCGCGAGGTGAGCGCGGCGGGCGCCACCAACTTCGTCGCCCTGGACCTGCGCTGGAACGGCGCGCCGCAGTCCGGGCTGCTGGAAGCGATCGCCGCGGGCCGCGCGGATGCCGAGTTCGCGCGCATCGGCCGGCAGCTGGCGGCCGTCGGCGGCACGGTGCTGCTGGAGCCGGCGTGGGAGATGAACGGCAACTGGCAGTACGTGTGGCAGGGCGTGGAGAACGGCGGCGACCACAGCGCGCCGGCCAAGTACGCCGCCGCCTGGCGCCGCATCGTCGACATCTTCCGCCGCGAGGGCGCCAGCAACGTCCGCTGGGTGTTCAACCCCAACGTGGGCAACCCGCTGACCAACCGCGCCACGGGCCCGGCGCACTGGAACTGGTACGGCCACTACTATCCCGGCGACGCGTACGTGGACTACGTGGGCGCGCACGGCTTCAACGCGCCGCGGCTGCACGGCGGATCGTGGCAGGAGTTCGACGCCATGGTCGACGGCGCCGAGGCCGACCACATGCTTTCGGACCTGGCCTCGCGCTATCCCGGCAAGCCGATCATCATCGGCGAAGTGGCGAGCGACGAGGGCACGGGCGACGCCAAGGCCCGCTGGATCCGCGGGGCCTTTGCCCACATGCGCCGCCACCCCGCGGTCGTCGGCGCCGTGTGGTTCCACATGGACAAGGAAACCGACTGGCGCGTGAACTCCAGCGCCACGTCGCTGCAGGCCTACCGGGAAGCCGTTCGCGACGCCGGCGTGCTGGCCAGCTACAGCGACGTCTCGTCCCTCCGCCCCACGATGCTGGCGAGCAACTGAGGACGACAGCAACGACGGAAAAACGGGCCGGAGAGGAAGCCCTCTCCGGCGCGTTTTCTATTCCGATCAGGTCGCGCCACACACCCGAACCATCCCCACAGCGAGCCAGTCCACGAAGGTGGACATCGTGTGGTCGTTACAGCGACTTCAGTCGCCCGTGCGGGCCTTGGGCGGCTCCTCAGGGCGAGGATCAGGACCGAGGCCTGAAGTTCCGTGCCGCTGCCGCGCCCCAGCCAAGAGGCATCCGCGGCAAGATCCCACGGCCCTGCATGGTGTGCACTGCGGGCAGATTCAGTGCGCTCGGGCCTCTGGATGACAAATAGCGCCGGAGGCGGCACTCGGCGGGAGGACAGAGGTCAGGGCGTGCCCCATCGTTGTAGGCACACGGCAACAAGCCAGTCTGCGCAGGCAGACTTCGTGTGGTCGTTGCAGCGACTTTGGTCGCCCGTGCGGGCCTTGGGCGGCTCCCCCAGGGCGAGGATCAGGACCGAGGCCTGAAGTTCCCTGCCGCTGCCGCGCCCCAGCCAAGAGGCATCCGCGGCAAGGTCCCACGGCCCTGCATGGTGTGCACTGCGGGCCGATTCAGTGCGCACGGGCCTCTGGATGACAAATTGCGCCGAAGGCAGCACTCGGCGGGAGGACAGAGGTCAGGGCGTGCCCCATCGTTGGAGGCACACCGCAACAAGCCAGTCTGCGCAGGCAGACTTCGTGTGGTCGTTGCAGCGACTTCAGTCGCCCGTGCGGGCCTTGGCAGCGGGCTGAGCTCCCCGAGCAGTATCCCGCCGCGCCGAGTCCGGCCGGGCCGCACTCCGCCGCACCGAATCCCGCCTCACCGAATCGCGCCGGGCCGAGTCTGCCCGGGCCTGCTGGCGGACGATGGGCTTCGTCTGCGCGGGCTGAATGAAGGGCCGGCCGCCGCGCGCGTGGTAGAGCGCGGACTCCAGCACCACCGCCGCCGTGTTCACGTTTTGCCCACGCGTGGACGTGCGCGTTCCCTCGTACACGCCCGACGCCCATCCGCCCGCGCCCGAGCCGGCGGGAGCCACGGTCGCCACCGCGCGCTGCGTATACTCGCCCGGCAGCAGTGCGTGCCAGGCGAAGGCCGCCTTGGCGCTCACCCACCGCGGCTCCGAGATCCGGGTGCGCGGGTTCAGCACGTTCAGCGCGAACGGCTGCCCGTTGCCGACCACCGAGTAGTAGTAGAAGTAGTGCGGCGCGCGGGGAATGGCGTCCTCGCTGACGATCGTCACCTTCCCCGTCTGCCGGTACCGCGCCTCCTGCGCCGCCAGCATCCCCCGCGCCAGCTGCGCCATCTCCGGCGTCCATCCCACCTCCAGCCCCGCCAGGATCACCGGCTCGCTGGTCACGTGGTCGTAGCCCCGCTTGTCGGCCATCAGCGGAATGCCCAGCACGTTCACCGGGCGCGCGTTCTCGCGAAGGGAGAGCGCCTTTTCGGCCCTGTGCCCCCACAGCGCGAAGCCGGAGGCGGCGTACTGCTCGTACGGCAGCCGGCCCTCCTGGTAGCGCCGCTTGCGCCCGCTGCGGGGGGCGCGGTCCTCGCCGTACAGGTATCCGTCGTCCACCATGCGGTCCAGGTCCAGCCGCGCGGCCACCGCCCGCGCCGCCTGGGCGTGCCGGGGCTGCGTGGTGGCGATGATGCGAAGCCAGATCAGCACCCGCCCGATGTCCGTGGCCGACCAGCCGTAGCCGATCGCATCCGGCTCCTCGCGGTCGTTGCGGCCCGCGATGCGCCCCGTGGTCGTCGAATAGTTCTTGTTGAAGGCCGCGCCGTCGTACAGGCGCATGGTGTTCAGCGTCTGCAGCGCCCGCGCCATCCGCCGGTCGTACTCCTCGCGCTCCAGCAGCCCCAGCTCGGCCCCGGCGTAGAGCGCAGCCAGTCCGCTCCCCACGTCCCAGAGCGTGGCGTACGGATAGCCCGCCACCGAGTTCACCAGCCCCGTCCCCGGCTGGTACTGCTGCTCCACGTACACCCACGCGCGCCGGGCCGCGTCGGCATGGAGCGAGTCGTCGCCGGGGAGCGCGCGCCGGCCGGCCTCGGCGGGGGCGGCGGGGTGGCCCGCGGGAGGGGCGGGGCGCACGGGCGGGGAGGCGACGCGTTCGCCCCGGGGCGGGGGCGGCGCGGCCGGGAACTCGTCGTCGTCCTCGGGGCCGGAGGGCCACAGGGCCTGCACGACGAACACGCTGACCGCCAGGATCACGATGCGGTTCAGCCAGCCGATGGCCGCGGCGGCCGCCTCGTTGGGGCGCATGGGGACAGTTTTCTCGGGTTTTTGGCGGGCGTGCCGCCGGCGCGGGAGCCGGCCGGCGCCTGCCCAGCGCGCAGGAACCGTGCACGGGCGCGCGGTTCCGGGGCCCCGGAAGGCGCAAGGCTCTGGCGCGCCGGGGGTGCACCATGCCAGAATACATGCGAAAGGTCCGCGGCGCACGGGGCAACCGCCTCTCCCCGCGCTTCCGCCCACCGGCCCGGCGCCCCCCCGGCGCCCGGCACGCTCCCGTTCAGCGCCTTCATGGCCAAGGCCACCCTTCGCGAAATCCGCAAGCTCCGAGAAGCCTTCGCCCGGGATCCCGGCGGGGTCTTCGTGCAGCTCGCGGACGCGCACCGCCGGTACGGCGACACCGAAGAGGCCAGGCGCGTGCTGCGCGCCGGCCTGCTCCACAGCCCCGGCGACGCCAGCGCCCACGCCATGCTCGGCGAGCTGCTGGCCGCCCGGGGCCGCCACGGCGAGGCCGAGC
>NZ_DATBNB010000751.1 GCF_036554565.1 Longimicrobium sp.
GTGGGGCAGCCGGTGCAGGTGCGCGCCCTTTGCTGGCGGCCCGGGCGCAGGCTCCGGCACGCCGTCATCCAGGGCGGCTGACCCAGCGAATTAGGTGGAATGCACGGCAACCTCTTCAAGCTGCGCGGATTCGCGACCAGCCGCACCTGCCCCCTCTGCGGCGGCGAGACCATGCGCACGGAAGCGTATGGCGTGCTGGACACGCTGCTGAGCGTGGTGAAGCTGCGGCGGCGATGGTGCCGCCGGTGCCTTCGCCAGTGGGTCGCGCCGCGCAACCTTCACCCGCCACGCGACGAGCCCTACCTCTAGACGCGCCACGGCCCGCCTCCCTCACCGGGAAGCGGGCCGTTTCGGGCGCAGGCGGACGGGCGACCAGCCGCCGGTGACCAGGGTCATCACGGCCCCGCCCGCCCGCGTGCGCCACCGGCACCCGCGGCACACCCGCATCCCCCGTGCAGACGCGGCGCTGCCCTCCGGTCCCGCGGGCTTGCCGTACGATGGGAATCACCCGGCGGCACGCCCCGCGCCCGGCGGAGCGGTCCGCCGCAGGATGGCGATGGGCCCCGTGAACGAAAAGGCCGCTTCTCCCGCGGGTGGAAAGAATGGCGAGGTGGTATCGGCGATCCACCGGCGGGCCGACGCGATGTCCTCGCCCCCGCCCCCGCCCTCGACCGCGGCGATCACGTTGCTCTGGGTGACCAGGTAGTCCAGGAGCGCGTCCCGGCTGAACACGACGTCGTTGCGGTAGCGCTGAAGGTGCGCCGGCCCGAAGCCGTCGGCGCGCCAGGCATCTTCGTCGTCCCAGCGGATGGCGGCCCGCGGCGGGCTGGGGTACCGAAGCAGGTATTCCCCGCGCCACCAGGCGTCGAACTCGTCGTGCCGCTCGCCGCGCAGGCCGCCGAACCAGTTGTCGTAGGCCAGCACCCACCCGCCCGCCCTCACCACCCGCCGTGCCTGGGCCATGAATCGCTCCCAGTTCAGCCAGTGGATCACCTGGCTGAGCGTCAGCAAGCCGAACGCGCTCTCCGCAAACGGAAGCAGCCCGGCGGATGCGGCGGCGAACGCCATCCCCTCGTCGCGGGGAGCCCGGGCCACCATGGCGGGGGACGCGTCGATGCCCACCACCCGCCGCGCCAGCCGGCCCACCGCCCGCGACGAAAGCCCGGTGCCGCACCCCACGTCGAGCGCCAGGTCCACCATGCCCACCCGCGTGGCAACCAGCTCCATCACCACGGGATGGAAGAACGGGCGTCCGCGCGAGTAGCGGTCGGCGGCGGTGCGATGGACGAACGGGTTCATGCCCGGACGTCTGCAAGTGCCGGCCCGCGCTACTGGATCCGCAGCCCCAGCCCGATGGAGGTGGTGCCCAGCATGTCGCCCTGGAAGCGGGGGATCACTGCGCCGCGGAGCGAAAGGACCAGCGCCGTGTGCAGGATGAGGGGCGTCGACGCGTCCAGCCGTCCCTGCAGCCCCAGCGCGCCGCCCTCCTCCTCCCCGCGAAAGTACTCCGGCCCGGCTAGCACCCGGGTGGTGGATCCCGACGGCCAGGATCGTGAGACGCCCACGAGGGCACCCACGGAAAGCAGCACCGGGAAGGTATCGAAGCACCCTCCCGCCGGGTCCATCACGCACATCAGGTCGCCGCCCATGGACGACTGCGCCCCGGCCGTCACCGCGCCGACGAGGGTTCCCGCGCCGGACGGGCCCAGGTTCACCCCCACCACCAGGTCGGCGGCCGCCCCGCCGCGGTTCACGTACGAGCCGCCGCTGCCCGTCCGCACGCTCAGGCTGGCATCCACCGACACGGGAAAGGGCTGCTGGGCCGATGCCGCGGGGGCCAGCACGGCCGCGGCGCCAAGGCACAGGATGAAAAGGCGCTCGATCATGGAGGGGACCCTCTCGAGAAACGGGTGGACGGGAAGCTCGCTGAAGGAAGGCGCGGAAACAACGGTTCAGCGCGCCGGATCGTGACGTGGGCGCGGGGACCTCGGCTGCCGTGGGGCCCTCACCCGTCCTCGCCTAGGCTCGTCCACCCTCTCCCACAAACAGCGTGGGAGAGGGGGTACACACCAGACTCGGGAGGGGTGCGTCTGGTGCCGGAGCAGCGACGGAGCCCTGTCATCCAGAGGCCCAGGCGCACCGCACTGGCCCGCAG
>NZ_DATBNB010000752.1 GCF_036554565.1 Longimicrobium sp.
CCCCGAGCGGCAAGGTAGACCGCCGGGCGCTTCCCGCGCCCGAGGGCGACGCGTACGGGGCGCGGGAGTACGAGGCTCCGGTGGGCAAGGTGGAACAGCCGCTCGCCGAGATCTGGGCCGAGCTGCTGGGCGTGGAGCGGGTGGGGCGCGGGGACGACTTCTTCGCGCTGGGCGGGCACTCGCTCCTGGCGGTGCAGATGATCTCGCGGGTGCGGCAGGCGATGGACGTGGAGCTTGCCCTCGCGGCCGTGTTCGAGGCGCCCGTGCTTTCCGCCCTCGCCGACCGGATCTTGGACCTGCGGCTCGCCCGGTTCGACCCCGCGACCCTCGCGCGGCTCGCGCAACGCTTCCGCGAGCCCGGCGCGGAGACCGCCCCGGCCCTGGAGGGGGCCGGCTGAGAACGTCCGCCCGGCCAGGCCGGCCCTGTACGCTCCGCCATTCGGGGAGGTTGCGGCGCCGCGGCGCTCGCACCCCCGCAACCCATAGAGCAGTCCCGTGACCATGCAGAATCGTTCGACCGCCGGGGCCCTGGCGCTGACCGAGGCCACCGCCCCGACGCACGCCGCGGTGGAGTACTGGAAGACGACGCTTTCCGATGCGCCCGGCCCGCTGGCGCTGCCGGCCGACCATGCGCGTCCGGCGCGGCGGGATGACGCCGGCGCCAGCCTGGAGGTGGAGATGAACGAGGAGCTGCGGGCGGGGCTCGAAGCACTCTCGAGGCGGCATGGGGCCACCCTGTCCACGACGCTCCTGGCGGGATGGGCGGTGGTGCTGGGCCAGCTTGCGGGGCAGACGGATCTAGTCATCGGCACGCTGGCGGGCTACGGGCGTGGGGAAGGGGACGGGCCGGGTGGCTCCGCCGCCAACCTCGTTGCGATCCGCGCCGACCTTTCCGGCGCGCCGACCGTCGGGGAGCTGCTGCAACGGGTAAAGGAGCGTGTGCTCGGGGCGCAGCACCACCAGGACGTCCCGTTCGAGCAGGTGGTGGAGCTCGTCCAGCCCGCCTGCGGCACGGCGCACATGCCGCTCTTCCAGGTGATGTTCGCCTGGGAAAACGCGCCGGAGGGCCGCCCGGCGCTCCCTGCCGCCGGGGCAACGGCGAAGTTCGACCTGTCGCTGACTCTCTCCGAGTGGGACGGGCGGATCGTGGGCAGCCTCACGTATGCGACGGCGCTCTTCACGCGGGCAACGGTGGAGCGCTGGTTGGGCTACCTGCGGCGGGTGCTGCAAGCGATGGTGGCGGACGAGGCGCAGGTTGTGGATCGGCTGGACCTGCTCGGTGAGGCGGAACGCGCGCTGGTACTGGAGGAGTGGAACCGGACGGAGGCTGAGTACCCGACGGACCTGTGCATCCACGAGCTGTTCGAGGCGCAGGCGGCGCGCACGCCGAACGCGGTGGCGGTCGATTGGAATGACGAGACGCTGAGCTACGCCGCGCTGGACCACGCCGCCAATCGGCTGGCGAACCACCTGCGGCGGCGCGGTGTCGGCCCGGAAACCCGCGTCGGCATCTGCCTGGAGCGCGGCCCGGAGCAGGTCATCGCCCTCCTGGCCGTGCTCAAGGCGGGCGGCGCCTGCGTGCCGCTGGACCCCGCCTACCCCGCCGAGCGGCTGGCCTTCATGCTCGCCGACTCGGGCGCCCCGCTCCTTCTCACGCGCCTGCCGCTGCGGGCGGGGCTCGCCCCCGACGCCGCTGAGGTCGTCTGCCTGGACGCCGAGCGCGAGCGCATCGACGCCGAGAGCGACCAGGCGCCGACCGCCGGCGTACTGCCCGAGAACCTGGCGTACGTCATCTACACCTCCGGCTCCACGGGAACGCCCAAGGGGGTGATGGTGCCGCACCGCGGCGTGCCCAACCTGGCGTACGCCCAGGCCCGCC
>NZ_DATBNB010000753.1 GCF_036554565.1 Longimicrobium sp.
CGTACCCGCGTGGGAACGTCATCGGCGACCTGGGCGTCGTGCAACTGGATGGGTCGGGGCTGCGCAAGCTGGTTTCGCTCAACTCGCCCCACGAGGCGGCCCCCGCCTGGTCGCCGGATGGCAGCCGCCTCCTGGTGACCGACCGCACTTCGCAGTACTCCGGCCCGATGCCGCTCTTTGCCGTGGACACCGCCGGAACCCGCACGGCCCTGCCGGAAAACTCCGCCGTCATCGGCCAGGCGGGCCCGGCGTACTCGCGCGACGGGGCCTGGGTGTACTACACCGGGATGCTTCCGCAGCAAGACTTCACCCTGTGGCGGATGCGCCCCGACGGCACGGGCCACCAGCAGCTGAGGCCGCGCGACTGGGCCCCGGCGCGCACGGTGCGCCTGTCGCCCAGCGGGGATGGAACACGGGCGGTCTTCGAGGCACCGTTCGAGTGGCGGCTCAGCGTGCTCGACCTGCAGACGCTGGCGGTCGTCAAGCTGGGCGTGATGGGGCGCTCACCCCGCTGGTCGCCCGTGGCGGAACTGATCGCCTACATTGCGGACGACGGGAGCATCCGCGGGGTACTGCCGAACGGAACCGGGGACCGCGCACTGAGCCCCGGCGGACGCCGGTACTGGCCCGAGGTGGACTGGTCGCCCGACGGGCGGTACCTGATCTCCCGTTCCGGCGAGAGCTTTCTGCTGGAGGTGATCGATCCCGCGACACGCACCGCCATCCCGCTTCCCTTCAGCCGCGAATTCCGCAGCCCCGCGTGGAAGCCTTGAGGCGTTCCCGCCCCTGAACGGCGGAGCAAGGCCCCGGTACCCATCAGGTGCCGGGGCCTTCGCGCGTTCGCGTCTCCCGCACCCGGCGCGGCTCGTTCGGCGCCGTGTCGCCGCGCGGTGCGATCCGCTACTTTGGTGCGACTCGCGACAAAGCTTCCTCACCTGGTCCCGTGCCCCTCCGGATGCCATCCCTCCGCGTCCGCCCGCTCGCTTGGATGAGGCCACCCGCCGGACCGTGGTCGCGTGGGTTCGCCGCCGTGCTGCTCGCGGCATCCCACGCCGCCGCGCAGCCCGCACGTCCGCCGGTGGACGCGGAGCCTCGCTTCACCATCACCGGGTGGAGCACGGAGCACGGCCTTCCCTCCAACGTGGCGCGCGACATCCGCCAGACGCCGGACGGCTACCTGTGGCTGGCCTCGTTCGAGGGGCTGGTGCGCTTCGATGGCGTCGCGTTCCGCTCCTTTGCAGAGGCCGAGATCCCCGGGCTGGCCCGCGCCAGCTTCCGGCGCCTGGCCGTGGACCGGCGGGGCGCGCTGTGGGCCGCGAGCGAAACGGGAGGCGTCGTGCGGTGGGCGGGGGGCGAGTGGAGGGTGTTCACCACCCGCGACGGGCTGACGAGCGACCGGGTGACCGCGCTCCTCCCCGATCCGGACGGGTCGATGTGGGTCGGCACGCGCGCCGGCGTCAGCCGCATCGCGGGCGAGCAGGTGACGCGGCTGGCGCTGCCCGCGGGCGAGCCGGAGCCCGCGGCCACGGCGCTGGCGCTGGACGGGGAGGGCGGTCTCTGGATCGGCACGGTCGCCTCGGGCGTGCTTCGGCACCGCGGGGGCGCGCTGACGCGGATCACGCGCCGCGACGGGCTGGGGGACGACCGCGTCACCGCGCTGCGGACGGACGGCGAGGGCGCGGTGTGGGTGGGGACGTTCGCGGGGGTGGCGCGCATCCACCAGGGCCGGGTCACGAGTCCGGGGGCGGCGAGCGCCGCGCGTCCATCGCCCGTGAACGACCTGGTGCAGGACCCGGATGGCGCCTGGTGGCTGGCGGCGGACAACGGCCTCTTCCGCCTCCAGGGCGACCGCATCACCCCCGTGCCGCGGCCGGACGGCGAGGCGTTCACGCAGGTGGAGGGGCTGCACGCCGACCGTGAGGGAAACGTGTGGATCGGCTCGCGGCAGGGCGGGCTCTTTCGCCTGCGCCGGCCCACGGTGCGGATGCTCACCAGCCACGATGAGCTGCCCCACGACTTCGCCGCCGCCATCACGGGCGACGGCGCGGGCGGGGCGTGGATCGCCACGCGCGGCGGGGTCGTCCATCGCTCCGCCGCGGGCTCCGTCGCGTACACCCGGGCCAGCGGCGCGCTGCGCGACGACGTGGCGCGCGACGTGTTGCGCGACCGGGCGGGCGACGTGTGGGTGGCCACCAACAGCGGCCTCACGCGGTTGCGGGGCGGGGGCGCGACGACGTACACCGTGCGCGAGGGGCTTCCGGACGACCGCGTGCGGGTGCTGCTGGAGGACCGGGCCGGCGCGCTGTGGGTGGGCACGTACAACGGCCTCGCGCGGCTGGCGGACGGGAAGTGGACGCACTTCGGTCCGCCGCAGGGGCTGCCGGACGGCTACGTGCTTTCCCTGCACCAGGACCGCGCCGGCACGCTGTGGGTGGGCACGCAGTCCGCCGGGCTCTTCCGGCTGGATGGCGCCCGCTTCGTTCCGGGCCCCGCCGCGCTCGGCGGCCAGCCGGTCTTCCGCATGATCGACGACGCGGACGGCACGCTGTGGGTGGGAACCTCGCGTGGGCTCGCTCGCCTCCGAGGCGGGCAGGTGGCGCTCTTCACCACCCGGAACGGGCTTCACGGCAACACCGTGTTCCAGGCGCTGGACGACGGCGCGGGCGCGCTCTGGCTCACCGGCCCGTGGGGGATCGCCCGGGTTCCGCGGCGCGACCTGGAAGCCGTGGGCGCGGGGCGGGCGCGGATGGTGAACGCCAACGCCTTCGGCATCAGCGACGGGCTGGCGGCGCGGGAGGTCTCGTCCATCGGCGGAGCGTGGCGCGCGCCGGACGGCGTGCTCCACTTTCCGACACCGGCCGGCGTGGCGCTGATCGATCCCCGCCGGCTGCTGCGCAACGCGGTGCCGCTGCAGGCGCTGATAGAGCGCGTGGTTACCAGCGACGGCGAGTCCAGCGGCGCGCGGGACGTGGTCGCCGCACCCGGGCGCCACCGGCTGGAAATCCACTTCACCGCGCCCAGCTTCGTGTCTCCGGACGAGTTGCGGTTCCGCTACCGGCTGGAGGGGTTCGACGGCGGATGGGTGGACGGCGGCACGCGGCGGGCCGCGTTCTACACCAACGTGCCGCCCGGGCGCTACCGCTTCCACGTGCAGGTGCGAAACGAGGACGGCGTGTGGAGCCCGAACACGGCGTCGGTGTCGCTGCGGCTGCGGCCCTACTTCTGGCAGACGCGGTGGTTCTACGCCCTGGCCATCCTCCTGCTGGCCGCCGCCATCTTCGGCCTGCACCGGCTGCGGGTGCGGGCCGCGGAGTTCGCGTCGCGCGAAGAGGTGCTGCGCGCCATGTCGCTGCGCGACGAGCTGACCGGCCTCTACAACCGCCGGGGCCTGCTGGCGCTGGCGGAGCAGCAGATCCAGACGTCGGTGCGGCTGCGCGTGGGCTTTCACGTGCTGTTCGTGGACCTGGACCACCTCAAGCACATCAACGACAATCTGGGCCACGCGCAGGGCGACCAGGCGCTGCGCGACGCCGCCGGGCTGCTGCGATCCACCTTCCGCAAGTCCGACGTGGTGGCGCGGCTGGGGGGCGACGAGTTCGCGGTGCTGGTGATCGGCCGCACGCCCGGGGACGCCTCGCCGCGGGGCGCCGAGGTGGCCATCGCGCGGCTGTACGACGCCATCGAGCACCATGCCGCCACCGTGCGCCGGCCCTACGCCCTATCGATGAGCGTCGGGGCGAGCCGCTTCGATCCCGAGTCCCCGGCCACGCTGGAGGCTCTTCTCCAGCAGGCGGACGAACAGATGTACGCCGACAAGCGCGTCCGCTCCGCCGCCCGCGCCGCGCCCGGCCTCCCCGGCTGAATTTCGGCGCACGGAAGCAGGTGTAGGTTCTGACACCGCATGGCGTTAGATTGATCGTGGCCCTGGCGCGCGATGCGCCCCCGCCGGCCGGAAACCGTTCCGGCAAGCCATTCGTGCGGGCGTGCCATCATGCG
>NZ_DATBNB010000754.1 GCF_036554565.1 Longimicrobium sp.
AACGCCTTCCGTCAGCGCGGCTGCGTCGCGCTCGCCATCCGGCAGGTGCCCTTCCAGATCCGCAGCCTCGACGAGCTGACCGTGCCCGCCGTTCTCGGCAAGCTCGCCGAGCGCCCGCGCGGCCTGGTGCTCGTCACGGGCCCCACCGGCTCGGGGAAGAGCACGACCCTGGCCGCGATGATCGACAAGATCAACCGCGAGCGGCGTGGCCACATCCTCACCATCGAGGACCCGATCGAGTTCATCCACCGCCACCAGGGGTGCATGGTGAACCAGCGGGAGGTGGGCAGCGACACCCAGAGCTTCGGGCGGGCGCTGAAGTACGCGCTTCGGCAGGACCCCGACGTGATCCTGGTGGGCGAGCTTCGCGACCTGGAAACGGTGCAGGCCGCGCTGACCATCGCCGAAACGGGCCACCTGTGCCTGGCCACGCTGCACACCAACTCCGCGGCCGAGACCATCAACCGCGTGATCGACGTGTTCCCCTCGCACCAGCAGCCGCAGATCCGCGCGCAGCTGGCGTTCGTGCTGGAGGGCGTGGTCACCCAGCAGCTGCTGCCCAAGGCGCGCGGACGGGGCCGGTCGATGGCGTGCGAGATCATGGTGTGCACGCAGGCCGTGCGCGCCTGCATTCGCGACGACAAGATCCACCAGATCTACTCGGCCATGCAGGCCGGCAAGAAGCACGGCATGCAGACGCTGAACGACGCGCTGTACCAGCTGTACGTACAGCGCGAGGTGTCGCTGGAGGAGTGCGTGAAGCGCACGTCGGACCCCACCGAGTTCCTGCGCATGGTGGGCGAGCCGGTGCCGAACTGAACGGCGGTACCCAGTACAGAGTGCCGAGTACCGAGTACCAGGTACCAGGCACTTGGTACCTGGCACCTGGTACCTTCCTTAACCTGACCCGCTCATGCCCGTATTCGCCTACAGCGCCCGCGCGGCCAGCGGCGAGCTGACGACCGGCGAGATCGACCTGCCCACCCGCGACGAGGTGGTGGGCTACCTGGTGCGGCAGCGGCTGCGCCCGGTGTCGGTGAACGCCAAGGCCAAGGAGATCAACATCACCTTCGGCACGGGGATCAAGACCCGTGAGGTGGTGATCTTCACGCGCCAGTTCGCCACCATGATCAACTCGGGGCTGCCGCTGGTGCAGAGCCTGACCATTCTGGCCGAGCAGACCGAGAACAAGAACTTCCAGTCCATCATCAGCGCGGTGCTCAACGACATCCAGGCCGGCATGACGCTGGCCGACGGCATGCGCAAGCACCCCAAGGTGTTCACCGAGCTGTACGTGAACATGGTGGCCGCCGGCGAGGCGGGCGGCATTCTGGACATCATCCTGCTGCGCCTGGCGCAGTTCCTGGAAAAGAACGACGCCCTGGTCCGCAAGATCAAGGGCGCAATGACCTACCCGGCCGTCATGCTGACGGTGGTGATCCTGGCCACCACGATCCTGTTGTGGAAGGTGGTGCCGGTGTTCGCCACCATCTTCATGGAGGCCGGCCTGGACCTGCCGGCGCCCACCCGCGTGGTGCTGGCGCTGAGCTCGTTCCTGCAGAACTACATCTTCTTCATCGTGCTCGGCATCGTTGGTGTCGTGTTCGCCATCCGGCGGTGGTACAAGACCGATACGGGGCAGCTGGCCATCGACCGCTTCCTGCTGCACATGCCCGTGCTGGGCGACATGCTGCGCAAGTCGGCGGTGTCGCGCTTCACCCGCACGCTGGGCACGCTGGTGAGCTCGGGCGTGAGCATCCTGGAAGGACTGCAGATCACCGCGCGCACGTCGGGCAACCGTGTGATCCACGACGCGGTGATGGCCTCGCGCGCCAGCATCGCCAGCGGCGCCACCATCGCCGAGCCGCTCAAGGCGTCGGGCGTGTTCCCGCCCATGGTGGTGCAGATGATCAACGTGGGCGAGCAGACGGGCGGCCTGGACGACATGCTGTCCAAGATCGCCGACTTCTACGACGACGAGGTGGACGCGGCGGTGAGCGCGCTGACCTCCATCCTGGAGCCCATCATGATCGTCGTTATGGGCGTGGTGATCGGCGGGATGGTGGTGGCCATGTACATGCCCATGTTCGACATGATCCAGACGGCGCAGGGGTAGAATCGTGCCTGATACGAACGCGCGCCTCCCTGCAATCGCCCCTTTCTCCGCGATCACGATGCGCATCCTGCTCTGTGCCCTGGCCCTGCTTTGCACCGCACCCTCGCTGTACGCGCAGGAATGCAGCTGGGAGCGCGACCGTCCCGCGCGCGGGCGCGAGGCGCGGGAGGACTCGATCCGCAAGGCGGTGGAGGCCGCCAACCGCCAGGCGCTCCTGGACGCAGCGGCAGCCGCGGGGGTGCGCGAGCCACGGGGTGTCGTGGTCTTCACCATGGAGCGCAACGGGAGCGAGCCCTTTCTTCGCATCTTCGAAGGCAATCTCGATGCGCCCACGCTGGCGGGCGTGCTGCCGGGAATGGTGCAGCGCGCGGGCCAGATCCCGCAGCGTGGGCCGGGGCGAATCACCCTGCACACCCGGCTCGATACCCTGCCGCTCCCCCCGGCGCGCGCGGACGGCAAGCGCCATGAGTGCCGCCCCATGCTGGCCAACCGGCACGTCATCCAGAGCGCGGTGAGCGACTGGGTCCGGCAGCAGGGCCCGGTGGCAACCCTGCCCGGCACGGCGTACCTGAGTATGTTCCTGAGCCGCGACGGCCGGGTGCTGCACTCCGAACTCGGCCGGCGGAGCGGAAACCTCGAATTGGACCGGTTCACCCTCGGGCTGGTTCCTCTGATCTCCCTCCGCGGCGCCACTGTGGACGGGGTGCCCACGGACGTGTGGGTACAACTCCCGATCGCCCTGCGCTAGCGGCCGGGCTGGCGCGCCCGCGCGGGTTCGGCGGCGGGGCATTCCAGGTGAGGAAGCAGGAGGGCTCGTGGTGCCGCCTCGTCGTACCGGGCGTAAAGACCTGCCGCCCATCGTAGCGTCGCCAGGAAGGCACCGGGGCATCCCCGGTGCCTTCTGCCGTTCCATCTCTGCATCCGCGGAGCTTCAGCCTTCGAGCAAAGGGAGCCATGCACGACGGGTCTGTGGTCGCCCCGACCGGGACGATGTCCATCGCCGAGAATCAGCTTCTCGCCGGGATGGGCGCCGACGTACGCGGCCAGATCGCGCGGCTGGCGGAGGTGATCGATGTCGCGGAAGGCGAGATCCTCTTCGACCTGGAAGATCGATCGGACGAGCTGTACCTGGTCCTGGGCGGAACGATCTGGCTTGGTCGCGGCGAGGGCGAGCGCAGGGTCACCTTCGCCATGGCGGGTCCCGGCGACTTCTTCGGCGAGATGTCGTACTTCGCGCCGGCGCCACGCTCTGCGCGGGCGCAGGCCGTGACTCCGGCCCGAGTCGCCCGGTTGGACAGAGCGGCGATCGAGCGGGCGCTCGAGCTCGCGCCTGCGTCGTTCACGCGGAATGCCATGTCCGCATTCATCCGGCGCGTCAGGGCCAGCAACGACGACCGCGTACGCGAAGCGCTGCAACAGGAGCGGCTGCAGATCGTGGGTCGAACGGCCATGGGCATCGTGCACGACCTGAAGAACCCGATCAGCGTGGTGCGCGTGGCGGCTTCCTGCCTGGAAGATGGCATCCCTCTCCAGGACCTGCCGGGGCGGCTACGGCGTGCCGCGGAATCCATGACCGGGATGCTCGATGGCCTCCTCGCGTTCACCCGCGGCGACGCGGGTCTCCAGGTTCAGCCGGTATCGCTGCGGACACTTCTGCTTCCGCTCGAGGAGCAGGCGCTGGAAGCGATGGAACGGCGCGGCGTGCAGGTGGAGAGAGATCTGGACCCCGACCTCGTCGTCGTCGCCGATCCGGGCCGCCTCTCGCGGGCACTGCTGAACATCGTGAAGAACGCAGGCGAGGTGATGTCCGATGGAGGGCGGCTGACCCTAACGGTCCGGCAGGAAGCTTCCGATGTCGTGTTCTCCATCGCCGATACCGGAGGCGGGATCCCGGAGGAGGTCCTCCCCACGCTCTTTGACGCATTCGTGACGCACGGCAAAGCGGGCGGCACTGGGCTGGGCATGTCGATCACGAAAGCCTTCGTCGAGGCGCACGGCGGCTCGGTCGAAGTCCAGAACGATCGCGGTGCGGGAGCCACCTTCGTGATCCGTCTGCCACAGCCTGACCCTGCTGCTGATCCCGGGAATTGAGATCTCGACCCCGGATGACGGAACAAAGCGCGCCACCCCGCTGGAGTGGCGCGCTTTCGTTTGCGGACCGGCGCCTACTGCAGGACCGGCAGCGGGTCCTTGCCGTTGAAGCCGGCGCCCAGCGGCACCTTGATGCAGGCCGCGAAGTGGCCGCCACCCTTGTCCGCCAGGGGCGGAACGATGCTGGCGCAGTCCGCGTCCTTCAGCGGGTGCTGGCAGCGCGGGTGGAACGGGCACCCCGGCGGCGGGTTGGCCGGCGAGGGCACGTCGCCCTGCAGCACGATGCGCTCGCGCCGCACCCGCGGGTCGGGAATGGGCACCGCCGAGAGCAGCGCCTGCGTGTACGGCATCAGCGGGTTGCGGTACATCTCGCCCGATTCGGCGATCTCCACGATGCGGCCCAGGTACATCACGGCCACGCGGTCGGAGATGTGCTCCACCACCGACAGGTCGTGCGCGATGAACAGGAAGCTCAGCCCGAACTCCGTCTGAAGGTCCTGCAGCAGGTTGATCACCTGCGCCTGCACCGACACGTCGAGCGCCGACACCGGCTCGTCGCACACGATCAGCTCCGGTTCCACCGCCAGCGCCCGCGCGATCCCCAGGCGCTGCCGCTGCCCGCCCGAGAACTCGTGCGGGTAGCGGATGGCGTGCTCCGGCCGCAGCCCCACGATGCGCAGCAGCTCCGCGATGCGGTCCTTGGCCTTTTGCCCCGTGGCGATGCCATGGATGGAAAGCACCTCGCGCAGCATGTCGCTGATGGTCATGCGCGGGTTAAGCGAGCTGTACGGGTCCTGGAAAACGATCTGCACCCGCCGGCGCATCTTCCGCAGCTCGGCCTTGTCCATCTCGAAGATGTTGCGCCCCTCGAAGAGCGCCGCGCCGGCCGTGGGCTCGATCAGGCGCAGCACCGAGCGGCCCATGGTGCTCTTGCCGCAGCCCGACTCGCCCACGATCCCCAGCGTTTCGCCCCGCTTCAGGAAGAACGACACGCCGTCCACCGCCTTGACGTCGCCCACGTGGCGGTTGAAGAACCCCTTCTTGATGGGAAAGTACTTCTTCAGCCCGCGCACGACGAGCAGCGAGTCCGGCGGCGGCTCCATGTCGTCGGGCGTTTCGCCGCGCAGGTCGCTGTCGCCCTTTGCGGGGGGCAGCTCCGGGCGCTCCGGCGGCGTCTTGTGCACCGCATTGCGCAAGGCGCCGTCCGCCACGGTGCGCTCCACCCCGGCGCCCACCAGCGGCGACGAGACGGAGGCCGGCTCGGCGCCACCGCTGCGCTGTCCGTCGGCCGCGCCCTGGCCGTCGGCGGGGGTGCGCCCCTCGGGAGCGTTCGCCATCAGGCCACCTCCCCGCCGTCGAGGTCGGGGGCCAGGTCCGGCGAGCCCGCCACCGGCGTGGCCGCGCCCGTGCCCGTCAGCGCGCCCTCCGGGGTAAACCCGCCCGTCTCGCGGTTGATCTCTGCACGGCGTTCGGGATACTTCACCAGCCAGCACTTGTTCTTGCGCCCGGGCCCGATCTCGAACAGCGGGGGCGCCTCCTTTTCCGTCTTTTCCCAGCCGTACGGGCAGCGGTCGTGAAAGCGGCACCCGGTAGGCCAGGCGATGGGCGAGGGCACCACGCCGGGGATCACCGCCAGGCGGCCGACGTCCTGCCCCAGCTTGGGCATGGAGCGCAGCAGCCCCTCGGTGTACGGGTTCTGCGGGTTGTGGAACACGTCGTCGACGGGGCCTTCCTCGAACACCTGCCCGGCGTACATCACGATCACCCGGTCGCACGTCTCGGCCACCACGCCCAGGTCGTGGGTGATCAGGATGATGCTCATCCCGAGCTCGCTCTGCAGCTTGTTCAGCAGCTCCAGGATCTGGGCCTGGATGGTCACGTCGAGCGCCGTCGTCGGCTCGTCGGCGATCAGCAGCTTGGGGTCGCAGGCCAGCGCCATGGCGATCATCACGCGCTGGCGCATGCCGCCGGAAAGCTGGTGCGGGTACTCGTCCACCCGCTGGTGCGGAATGGGAATGCCCACCAGCTGAAGCATCTCGATGGCCCGCGTGCGCGCGGCCTTCTTGCTCAGCCCCTGGTGAAGCCGCAGCGACTCCTCGATCTGAAAGCCCACGGTGAACACCGGGTTCAGCGAGGTCATGGGCTCCTGAAAGATCATGGCGATGTCGTTGCCGCGGATCTGCCGCATCCGCTTTTCCGACGCCTGCGCCAGGTCTTCCATCTCGCCGTTGCTCCCGCGGAACAGGATGCGCGAGCCCTCCTGGATCTTCCCGGGAGGGTTGGGGATCAGGCGCATCACCGAGAGCGAGGTGACGGACTTGCCGCTCCCCGACTCGCCCACGATGCCCAGCGTTTCGCCGGGGTTCACGTGGAAGGAAACGCCGTCCACCGCGCGCGCGAGCCCCGCGTCGGTGCTGAACCAGGTGCGCAGGTTTTCCACCTGCAGAATCGGCCCGTCCGCGCCCGGCCGCGCGCCCGCCGTGTTGTCCGGTTGCGTCAAATCAGCCCCCATTCCCTGAACGCCGCCCATTCGTTCGGCTTCTCTGTCCACATCCACGCTGGATCGATCCACAGCCCGGGGATCACCTCGCTGGCCACGCGCGGCGGGTCTCCCAACGGCACGAGCTCGTACGCGCCCGCAGCCAGCCGGAAGACCTCCACCGTCTCCGCTTCCGGGTCGATGATCCAGTATTCACGCACGCCGCTGTGGGCGTATTCCACGAACTTGTCGCGCCGGTCACGCACCCGGCTTTCCGGGCTGATCAGCTCCACCGCCAGGTCTACCGGCCCGTCCACGAAGGTGCGCTTGAACCGGTGCTCGTTCTCGGGCGCCAGGTAGAACACGTCCGGCTCGCGCGCCACCTTCGCGCTGAGCCGTACCTGGAAGCCCGCCTGACCCACCAGGCCGCCGATCCCCTTCTGCGCCACGAAGCCGCTGATTGCCTTGTACAGAAATCCCCAGATCAGCAGGTGCCGGTCCGTCTGCGGGCTCATCTCCACCACCTTCCCGTCCACCCATTCCGCGCGAACCCCGTCGTACGCCCGGAGGAAATCTTCGTAGCTCACCGCGTCGGCGTTGCCGTGCGCCTGTGCAATCATCGCGGTCCCATCCTGCCGGGATGCGCGCCGCTCACGGGTCGCCATGCGGTCCTCACGTGCGCAGGCGCGGGTCCAGAGCGTCGCGCAGGCCGTCGCCCAGCAGGTTGAAGGCGACCACCGTCAGCACGATGGCCAGCCCCGGGAAGGTGGCGATCCACCACGCCTGCGTGAGCGCGTCGCGCCCGTCGGCCACCATGTTCCCCCAGGTGGGCGTGGGCGGCTGCACGCCCAGGCCCAGGAACGAGAGTGACGCCTCCGTCAGAATGGTCAGGCCGATGCCGAGCGTGGCCGACACGATGACCGGGGCCATGGTGTTGGGCACCACGTGGCGGGTGATGATGCGGAAGTCGCTGAACCCCAGCGCCCGCGCCGCCTGCACGAACTCGCGCTCACGCAGGGACAGCACCTCGCCGCGTACGATGCGCGACGTGCCCATCCACCCGGTGAGCCCCAGCACGATCACCACCAGCCAGAACGAGGGGTTCTCGAAGATTGCGATCACCACGATCAGCAGCACCAGCCGAGGGAAGGCCAGCATCATGTCGGTGACGCGCATCAGCACCGCATCCACCCAGCCGCCGAAGTAGCCGGAAAGCGCGCCCACCATGGTGCCCAGCGTGATGCTGATGCCCACCGCCACGAAGCCGATGGACAGCGAGATCTGCGCGCCGTACAGCGTGCGGCTGAAGATGTCGCGCCCGAACTTGTCGGTGCCGAACAGGTGTTCGCCCGAGGGCGGCAGGTAGCGCGAGGTGATGATGTCGCCCTGCGCCGCCGGGTCGTACGGGGCGATCAGCGGGGTGACCAGCGTGATCACGTACAGCAGGATCATCACCGCCATGCCGCCCATCGCCAGCCGGTTCTTCTTGAAGTGCCGCATGGCGATGGACCACTGCGAGTCGCCCCGGGTGCGCGACTTCGCCAGCTGCTTGCCGCTGACCGACTTCCACGTCCACCACGCCATTCCCGCGATGACGGCGATCAGCGTGGCGACGGCCACCCAGTAGTCCCACCCCAGCCGGGGGCGGGGCTCGGGAAGCAGCTGCCGGGCCTGGTGCCGCTGCCAGGCGGTGAGCGCCACCCACAGGGTGAAGGCCCAGGCCAGCACCAGCGTGGCCACGCGGCCCCACACGACGCCGGCGCCGCGGCGCGGGGCGGGGGCGTGAAGCTCCTGCCCCGTGGCCTGGGGCATGGGCTCGGGCGGGACCGACTCGGGATCGGGAGAAACGCGGACCATGTTCAGTCGTTCCGAATGCGGGGGTCGACCACGGCGTACAGCACGTCCGAAAGCAGGTTGCCCAGCACCACCATCGAGGCGATCACGAACGAGGTGGCCATCACCATCGGGTAGTCGCGCGCCAGGATGGCGTCGACGATGGCACGACCCATTCCCGGCCAGGCGAAGATGGTTTCCACCAGCACCGCGCCCGAAAGCAGGAAGGGCAGGTACAGCCCCAGCAGGGTGATGATGGGGATCAGCGCGTTGCGCAGCGCGTGCTTGAAGACCACGGTGCGCTCCGACAGCCCCTTCGCCCGCGCCGTGCGGATGAAGTCCTGGTGGATGACCTCGAGCATGGCCCCGCGCATGTACCGCGCGACGCCCGCCGCCGACCCGATCCCCAGGGCGATGGCGGGCAGGATCAGGTGCATCACCCGGTCCGTGAATTTTTCACTGCCCGTCAGGTACTCGTAGTCGATGCTCGTCATCCCCGAGGCGGGAAAGCTCAGCGCCCACCCTTCCTGCCCCGCCCGCAGCGAGAAGATCAGGATCAGCATCAGGGCGAACCAGAAGCTGGGCATCGAGTAGAAGAACAGCGCCAGGAAGGTCAGCACGTTGTCGGCGATGGAGTACTGCCGCACCGCCTGCACGATGCCGATGAGCATGCCCACCACGAAGATCACCACCAGCGAGATCAGGGTGAGCTGCATGGTGTTCCACAGGATCCCGGGCAGGATCTCGTTGATGGGCCGCATCTGGCCGAACGAGTAGCCGAAGTCGCCCGTGACGAAGCTCCACAGCCACTTGCCGTACTGCTCGTGCAGAGGCCGGTCGAGCCCGAAGTTGCGGCGCATCTGCTCCAGCACCTCTGGGCTCACGTTCGGATTGGCGAACTTGGCGATCGGGTCGCCCGGCGCCAGTTGAAGCACGAAGAAGATGAGCGTCAGGATCCCCAGCAGAAGGGGAATGGCGCCGAGCAGCCGCCGGACCAGGTATGCGAGCATCCTCTTACCTCGAGCCTCCCTTCGCGGAATCAGGCGCGGGCCCGCGCTGCGGGCCGCCGTTCACCCACCACTCCCAGGTGCGGGCGTACGCCCCGTAGCTGGTGACGTGCGTGCCCTTCAGCCGGGGGCTGATGCCGGTGGTGTTGTCGTAGTAGTACAGCCAGGTGTAGGGCTGGTCCTGCACGATCCTGGCCGCGGCGGCGCGCCACAGGGGATTCGCCTGCGCCGCTGTGGGCTGGCCGCGCGCCCGCTCGATCATGGCGGTCACTTCCGGGTTGCCGTAGCCGATCACGTTGTACGGCCCCTCGGGCGTCCACATGGCCGTCAGGTCTGCGTCCAGCGCCACGCCCCAGCTGCCAAGCGCCGCCTGGAAGTCGCGCTTCTGCGTCAGGTGGTTGAAGAAGGTGGTGAGCTCGTACATCTGGATGCGCGCGTCGATGCCCACCTCCTTCCACTGCCGCTGCAGGATGGTGACCACGTCCTGCCTGCGCTGGTTGCCCGTGTTGGTCATCAGCGTGAAGCGGAAGGGCTTTCCGTTCTTGTCGCGGATGCCGTCGTTGTCGGTGTCGCGCCATCCCTGCGCGTCCAGGATGCGCCTGGCGCCCTCGGGATCGTGGGCCAGGGGCCGCAGGGCGGGGTCGTGCAGGTCGCGGAAGATGGGCGAGTAGGGCCCGGCCGCGCGCTCGGCGTAGTCGCCCATCCGCAGCTGCTGCATGATGCCGCTCACGTCGATGGCCATTCCCAGGGCCCGGCGGATCTCCGGTTCCGCGAACTGCTCGACCGTTTTGGCGTTCCAGGCCACGAACTCCCAGTAGCGCCGCGCCTCGCGCCCAAAGGTGAGGCCGGGCTGCCGCTGCTGCAGCACGGGCGCCTGGTCGAACGGAATGCCGCGCGCGAAGTCGACGGTCCCGTTCAGCAGCTCGACGATTCGGGTCTGCGGGTCGGGGATCATGCGCATGACGATGCGGTCCAGCCGCGGCCTGACGGGAAAGTGCGGGTTGGGAACCAGCGTGACGGCCTGCCCGCGCTGGTGAGTGCCCACCATCCACGCCCCGCTCACCACCATCTTCGTCAGGTCGCTGAACACCGGGTGCGTGCCCAGCTTGTCATGCGGGGTAGAGGCGTACACGTGCCGCGGCGCCACGTTCAGCGCCGCGTCGAACATCATCCCCGGGTAGCGGCGCTTGAAGTGGATGACGACGGTGGAGTCGTTCTCCGCCTTCACCGAGTCGATCTGCTCGGTCATGTAGCTTTGCGGCGAGGCCGTTTCCGGGTCCGCGGCGGCCTGGTACGTCCACACCACGTCGTGCGCGGTGATGGGCTGGCCGTCGGACCACTTGAGGGCGCTGCGCAACCGGAAGCGCATGGCCGTGGAGTCGGGGCCCGTGTACTCGTAGTGCCAGGCCAGGGCCATGGGCGACTCGTCGGACAGGCGGTACACGGCCTGGCCGTTCTCCCAGCTCTGGCTGGTGAGGGCCATGTACATCACGTCCATCATGTCGCCGTCCGGGGCACCCGAAAAGAACAGGGGCATGGGCCGGCTCAGGTCGCCGATCTCGGCGATGACGGCGGTTCCGCCCCGGCGCGGCGCGCCCGCCGCTGCGGTGTCGCCCTTCGCCGCGCCGTCCGCCCCGCCGCGGTCGCCGCACGCGGCCAGCAGGGCGAGCGTGGCCACCGCCCACGCGCCCCGGCGCGCCCTGTCCCTCGCCGTTTTCATCATGGTATCCGCTGGTGTGTCCGTGCTGGTTGGGGAAGGATGCCGCCTGCCGACGCCAAGGGTCGCGGGGTTGGGTAGACGCGAATGCCGCGAGCCCGCGGAGGGCGGGCTCGCGGCGCGCCGGCAGCCGGTCAGCGCTGCCGCACCCACCAGTCGCGGATGTTCACGATCTTGCTGCGGGCGTCGGCTTCCACGTTCTGCACCCGGGGGCCCAGGCCGGCGATGTCCTCGCTCCAGTACAGGAACGTGATGGGCTGGTCCTGCTGGATCAGCTGCGCCCACTGGGCCCACACCTGCTTGGCCTGCGCGGCGTCGGTGCTGCGCATTCCCTGCTCGGCCAGCTGGTCAGCCTGCGGGTTGCAGTAGCCCGTGCGGTTGGCCGAGCCCTTCACCCGGGCCTGCGCGCAGGAGAACAGGGGCGTGGGATCTACCTTGAAGGTGTCGAGGCTCCAGTTGGCCAGCACGGCGTCGTACTCGCGCGCCTTGTACTGCTGGAGCATCGACTGGAACTCCTGCGGCCGGATGTCGATGGCCACGCCCGCCGCCTTCAGCTGCTGCTGCACCACCTGCGCGATGTCGGCGTGGGTGCGGTTGGCGGAGTTGATGGTGAGGGTAAACCGCAGCGGCTGGCCGTTCTTGTCGGCGACGCCGTCGTTGTTGGTGTCGCGCCACCCGGCCTGGGCCAGCAGCGCCTTGGCCTGGTTCACGTCGTAGGGCAGCGGCTGCTGCTGCGTGTACATGGGGCTCCACGAGGGAATCATCCCCGTGGCGGGCTGCCCGAAGCCGCCCAGCAGGCCGTCGATGATGCGCTGGCGGTCGATGGCCATCGTGAGCGCGCGGCGCACCCGCGCGTCGGCGAATAGCGGCCGCGTGTTGTTCCAGGCGAAGAAGGTGAACTCGCGCGACGGGTAGTGGCGCAGATCCAGCCCGCGCTGCTGCTGCACCTGCTTGGCCTGGTCGGGCTGCAGGGTGTAGGCGGCCATGTCGGCGGTGCCGTTCACCAGCTCCGTGACCATGGTGGTGGCCTCGGGGGTAATGCGGAACACCACGCGATCAAGGTTGGGGCGCCCGCCCAGGGGCTGCGGAAAGTCGGGGTTGGCGACCAGCGTGAGCGACTGGTTGGCCTTCCACTCGCCGAACTTGAACGGGCCGCTGCCGACCGGGCTGCGGTTGAACGGGTGCGTGGAAAGCTCGCCGGCCGACACGCCCTGCAGCAGGTGCCGGGGCATGGGCGCCCACCAGAAGGCGTCGAGCGCCTGGGCGTGCGGGGCCTTGAAATCGAAGCGGATGGTGTACGGGTCAACCACCGTGGCCGACTTCACCATGTTCAGGAACGCCGAACTCAGCAGCGAGGCGGCGGCGCTGTCCTGGGCCAGGTCGTAGGTGAACTTCACGTCCTCGGCGGTGACGGGCTTGCCGTCGTGCCAGCGCACGTCGCGGCGCAGGTGAAAGGTAACGTTGTTCTCCGTCAGGTCCCACCGCTCGGCCAGCCACGGCTGGGGCTGAAGCTTGGCGTCGTACTGGATGATGGGCGTGAACAGCATGTGCTTGATCACGTCATCGGTGGTCAGGTGCGTGTTGGTGACCGGGTTGAAGGCCTGGAAGTCGGTCGACACGGCGAGGGCCGCGGTTCCGCCCTGCTGCGGCGGCCCGGCGTCCTTGCCCTTTTCGCCCGCCTTGTCGCCACCGCCACCCCCGCCGCCGCACGCGGCCGCCAGCACGAGCAGTCCCGGCAGAACCCGCCGGAGATGTCTGGCCTTCATCCCGTCCCCCTCACGTCATCGGTGTGCACCACGCGCGCGCCGGACGCGGCGCCGCTGAGACCGGCTCAACGATGCCAAGTCCATGCCGGATTCTCGTAGTGGCCCCGGTGCCCCTCCGCGCCGCGCGTTTCGGCCTCGCTCAACCCCCCTCGTTCCAGCCGCGCGCCGGCCGTTTCCTCCCATCCCGCGGCCAGCGCGCCGACCAACTCGTTCCACTCCGGCGCCCGTCCCAGCAGCGCCGAAAGCGTGGCGGGCGGCGCGGGCGGATCCACCGGCGCACCGGTCTTCATCAGCGAAGGCACCAGCGACTGGTCGTCGTCGATGGGCAGCGAGCCGTGCTGAAGGATGATCCCCCGGTCCCGCCGCTGCGCGCTCCCCACCAGCTTGCCTC